>JAJYVQ010000184.1 GCA_021791915.1 Actinomycetes bacterium
GGATGGCGACTAATTATACTTTCGGGAAGACCGAGTTCCATTCCGATCTTTCGAACTTCGTCTTTAAATAGATGCTTGAGTGGTTCAATTAGCTTAAATTTCAGGTCTTTAGGAAGCCCACCTACAGTGTGATGACTTTTAATTACGTCAGTTCCACTTCCGCCACCAGATTCCACGATATCAGGATAGAGTGTACCTTGGACTAAGAATTCAATTTCGAACTCAGATGAAATTTCTTCAGTTACCCTTTCAAAAGCTCGTATAAATTCAGACCCTATGATTTTCCTTTTCTGTTCCGGATCGGTTATGCCTCTTAAGGCACGAAAAAACATTTCTTTTGCATTTACAGTTTTAAGTTTGATATTGGTTGCTAACGCAAAATCTCTTGTAACTTGTTCGGCTTCGCCTTCCCGTAACAGCCCATGATCTATAAAGACGCAGGTAAGAGCATCTCCAACTGCTTTCTGTACGAGCACTGCGGCAACAGCAGAGTCAACACCGCCAGAAAGAGCACAGATTACTTTATTGTCTTTGACGGTTTCTCTAATGTTACCTATAGCTTCATCAATTATTGAAGCATCGGTCCAGTTTTGGACTATTCCAGCACAGTTTAAGAGGAAGTTTTTAAGTATTTTTTGTCCATATTGGCTGTGAACAACTTCTGGATGCCATTGAACACCGTAGATTTTAAGATTGTGAGACTCAAAGGCAGCTATATTCGTTTGTTCGGTGAAAGCAGTAGCACTGAAAGAGTCTGGAAGATTAGTAACCGAATCCCTGTGGGACATCCAAGATATAAAGTTTTCAGGTAGTCCCTCAAGTAGTTCTGAATTTGATGTTTGTTTTACATTTGTCTTGCCATATTCTGCAACCTTGTTTTTGGATACGGTTCCATCTTTATCTTTTGCGATTAGTTGGAAGCCGTAACAGATTCCTAATATAGGAATATTAAGGTCGTAAATTTTTGAGTCAATCTCTACAGCATTGTCATCGTAGACTGATGACGGTCCACCAGAAAAAATTAATGCCGATGGAGATTTTTCTAAAATTTCAGCTGCGGTTAAACGGTGCGACACTATTTCTGAGTAGATATTAAGTTCACGAACTCTGCGAGCAATTAGCTGAGCGTATTGAGCTCCAAAATCAACGACTAACACTGGCTTGTGTTTTGCATAAAAATCAGTAGTCATTTTTCACTTTCTTTTGTAACAAACCGTTGTTTTGTGTATAAATTAACCTGATTCAAGGGTGTTAAGTTCAGATTTTCTTAGTACCCGATCTATATTGCCACAAACCGTGAACGTTTGAACAACATTGGCAAGTCAAAAAAATCAGAACTTAGATAATACATATTACCTTGCCTAAGAGTTTGCTTTGCAATAAGTATCGATTTTGATGTACTTCTAGGAACCTTACTGGATTATCTAATTTTATGTTGATCTAAATCACTAAAAAGATGTAAGATAAAAGGTATATTATCGTTATAGAATGATACAGTTATAACTGTAATTATATTTAAGTGTAATTATAACAATTGCTTTAAAATTGTAGTGTTCTACACAGATAGAAGATAGTCGTTAGGAAGACAATTATGAAAAAATTATTAATAGATAAAGATAAATGTCAGGGTCACAACCGGTGTGCTGCAATTATTTCTGATTTAGTCGACATTGATGGTTTGGGATTCGCATCGGTTAAATTGGACGGGCATTTTGATGACTCCCGTTTGATTGATGTGAATAAAGCAATCGACAACTGTCCTGAAAATGCGATTTCAATATTTGTAGAGTTAAGCGGAGATGACAATGTCTGACATAAATGTCAAGGAAAGTTTCGATCACTTCTCTCAGTACTATGCACAAAATGCATTTGAAATATGGAAAAAGTTGCAAAATGAGTGTCCAATTGCAAGCTCTCGTAAATACAGAAATATGTGGGTTCCTACCAAGTACTCTGATATAGAAGAGATTGCTAGGGACACTGATACGTTTTCGTCTAGATCTCCCGTCGTAGCAGAATTTGGGGCAATGGCTGATTTTGGGTTGCAAGTACCACCGATCTCTGCGGATCCACCATATCACACTTCATTTAGACGACTACTTTTACCATTTTTCGCTCCTTCACGAATTGAAGCACTAAAAGATACCGTGGTCTACTTAGCAAACGATCTTATAGATTCATTTATCGACAACGGAGAATTTGACGCAGCACTTGACTATGCTCAGCACATTCCTGTAAAAATAATCTCCGAGATGTTGGGAATCAGAGACGAAGACGGTGATCAGTTCAGAATGTGGGTTCATAACTTTTTAGAACTGGCACCTACTGATATTACCGTAGCTGCAACCAGCTTGCTACAGTTTTTTGAATACTTTCAGAAGCAAATAGAAGACAGAAAAATTAATCCAAAAGATGATTTGATTACGTTCTTGATCAATGCGCAAATAGATGACCGCCTTTTGTCCGATCAGGAGATATTTGGTGGTTGTTTGTTGTTATTGCTTGCTGGAATAGACACCACATGGTCTGCGATTGGTGCTTCAATTTGGCATTTAGCATCAAATCTTGAAGATCAAAGAAGCCTTAGGAACGATCCTGATATTTTAGGCAGTGCAATCGAAGAATTTCTTAGAGCCTTTGCTCCAGTAACTATGGCAAGAGAAGTTACAAAAGATGTGGATTTTAAAGGGTGTCCGATGAAAAAAGGAGATCCATTGTTGTTGCCATTTCCTGCAGCAAACAGAGATCCTGAAGCTTTCGAGAACGCTGACAAGATTATTTTGAACCGGGAAAGAAATAGACATTTTGCCTTTGGGGTTGGGATCCACAGGTGTTTGGGTTCAAATTTGGCAAGGATGGAACTTAGTGTAGCAATTGAGACCTTAATAGTCAGACTCCCGGAGTTTGAGTTAAAAAATCCGAATGATGTAAAGTGGTCAGTGGGACAAGTAAGAGGTCCAAGAAAATTGGAAATTAAATTTAAAGTAAATCGATAAGCTTTAGTTTTGTGGCCAACATTTCTATGTGATTGTTTGAACTTGTCGGACTAATTCATCTTTTGAGATTCAAATGTCTAAGTCGTCTTGCATCGACTATAAAAAGGTTTATTAAATGACGAAGTTACTTTCTAATTTAATCTGAGAAAATCTGTATCAGATCTTTATTAATAACAGAAATTTGTCCAACTTAGAATTGAATTCTTATTGCGGTAATCTCTTTAAAAATTGTATAAGTAGCTTTGTTTAGTTGGTGTATATTGTCACACGACCTTAAAGAATCTCTATATTGTAATTCTCTAATTTTTGGTTGAATTCGAGCTATTTTGTAAAAGTTGTGGTTTTAACAATGTAGCTTGTACTATTTATTTTATGATTGTTGTGAGACACGACTGTGACTCGCACTTAATTTGTGTCGATATCAAGATTAGAATTATTTGCTTACTTGTTCTAGTTTTAAGTTCAGGTATATTGTGATCGATTAATTAGAACTTTCAAATTACTTTTATTAGATAGCATTAAATTGCCGAGTAGAGAGTTCGGCTTAGCTAGTTTTATTGTGTCAAACTGTTTATAGACAACTAAAAGCATATTCAGACTAACCGATGCAGTCTCAACAACTTCTATACTCCTTGGTAGCTTATTATTGTTAGTTGACATAATTATTTTTTAGTTCTTGTTGGTCTTTGTTTATCTATATTTATGGAGATTTCAGATAGAAGATTTTATGTGGAACTTTGTAATTCAGAACTTCAATATGCTTAGTTAACTAAACACTGCTGAAATATGTTGCAGATGATATGCCAAAAAGTGCTAGCAAATTTAAAGTCTTCGTAACTTTTAAATCCAAGTATATTTTCAGGTGAAGCTATTATGTGACTTGTTGTTGGAACACCGATAATTACCTAAGCTAACAAATCCGACAATTTAGTTATTGAACTGCTTAGTTACGTGTATGAAATTGATCAGTAAAGTAGGTGTCAATATCCGGATGTAAGAATTCGAATCCGTAGGTTAAAAGTTTTGTGGGCATTGCTTTTTGAGAAGCAAACAGAAGTTGTTCTGCCATTTCTTTCCCAAAAATCGTCGAAATAACTGGCTTTGGAATTGCCAGTTTCGCTGTTTTAGAAAATGTTGTAGCTAACTTTTCGGTAAATTCCAAATTTGTTACTGGTTTTGGAGCAGTCAGGTTTATCGGTCCGAAAATTAAATTTGACATACAAAAGATAATTGCTCTGATCTCATCTTGTAGTGAAATCCAACTGATCCACTGCTTTCCATTACCGAGTCTGGCTCCCAATCCGTGCTTAAATAAAAATAGTTGTTTTGCAAGTATTCCGTCTTTTTCCGATAACACTATACCCGAGCGAAGCAATGTAACGTTTGACCCGAATGACATAGCCACAGTTTCCCATTTTTGACATACTGTCGATAAAAAATCATTTCCGCAGTCGAAATCTTCCGACAGCTCGGCGCTACCTTGACTT
>JAJYVQ010000185.1 GCA_021791915.1 Actinomycetes bacterium
CACCTACTTCAACACGCATTGCAACAGTAGCAGACAAGGCGTCTGGCATCTTCTCGGTAACGACTCTAAGACCGTTATCCAACTTATCATATTGAATCATAATTATCTGCGGTGACGATTCTTTGAACTATTTCGATTTTTGTTTGAGGTTCTGGGTTCTTCAGGTTCTGGTCCCAAGTCTCCGAATTGAGACTCGAATTCGTCTTCAAAGGAGACCCTCTCCACTTTCGAATGAGACTTAGATTCGCGATCTGCTCTAAACTCCGACGAATCTTCGCGAGATTCAGTCACCTTTTTAGATGTTACAGATTCTGAGGTAAGCGATCCAGGATCAGCTAAAGATAGTGAAATTTTACCTTGATCATCTACATCGTCTACTACGACGTCGACGTTCTGTCCCAAACTGATAACGTCTTCAACGTTGTTAATGCGCTGACCGTTGCCCATCCTGGAGACGTGAAGCAATCCATCCCTTCCGGGAAGTACATTAATAAAAGCTCCAAACTTAGTTATGTTAACTACTGTTCCAGAATAGTTCATTCCAATTTCAACAGACGGTGGATTTAAAATAAGTTCGATACGAGACACAGCTTCATTTACCGAAGCTGAATCCTTAGAACCTATGGTCACTACACCAAAATCGTCGGTTTCATCTATATTAATTTCTACACCCAGCTCCGACTGGATAGAATTTATAGTCTTGCCTTTGGGTCCGATTATTTCGCCTATCTTGTCAGTATCCACCTTAAAAGTCACTATTTTTGGCGCAACAGGACTGACATCTTTTCTGGGTTCAGCTATGGCACTTTTTATTACCCCTAAAATAGTAAGCCGTGCCTCTTTTGCCTGGTTCAATGCCTGAGATAGAACTTCAGCGGGAATGCCGTCAATTTTTGTATCCAATTGCAAGGCTGTTACAACATCTTGTGTACCAGCGACTTTAAAGTCCATGTCACCGTAGGCATCTTCGTCTCCCAATATGTCCGTTAGAGTTACATACTTTCCTTCCTCAAAGATCAGTCCCATGGCAATTCCAGCTACTGGAGCTATCAATGGAACTCCTGCATCCATTAAAGATAGTGTAGAACCACATACTGATGCCATAGAAGTTGAACCGTTAGAGGCCAGAACATCAGATACTACACGTAGTGTATAGGGAAACTCATCCAATGGAGGCACTACTGGTAAAAGCGCTCTTTCCGCTAATAGTCCATGTCCTATCTCACGTCTTTTAGGTCCACGCATTGCACCTGGTTCTCCAGTTGAAAATGGAGGGAAGTTATAGTGATGCATATAACGCTTATACTCGTCTGTAGTAATGGAATCTAACAGTTGGTTCATCCTAGGCATACCTAAAGTAGTAACATTTATGACTTGTGTCTCTCCTCTTTCAAATAAACCAGATCCATGAGCTGTGGGCAAAAGTGACACTTCTGCAGACAGTGGTCTAATTTCTTTGGTATTTCTACCGTCAATTCTGAGATTCTCTTCAACAATGCGTTGCCTGACAAGCTTTTTAGTTAAAGATTTTACCGCAGCAGATATCTGATCTAACCTATCTTCGAAATCTGGAGTAAGAAGTTCTTTAAGCTTTTCTTTAATCTCACCCATCATCTTATTTCTGTCACCCTTAGAAGCAGTTTTGACCGTAGTTTTAAGATCATTTTCAGCTAATTCAACTACTTTTTGATATAAATCATCGTCGTAATCTACAACTTTGTTATATTCCATAATCTCTATGGACCCAACTTTTTCTTTGAGTTCTAGCTGCAGATTAATAACTTCGCGAATCCATTTCTTAGAAGCCTCAAGACCTTCTGCAATAACTTCTTCAGTTACTTTAGGCGCACCAGTTTCAAAATAAGCAAACGCCTTTTCTGCTCCGCCTGCTTCAACCATCATAATTGCAATATCGGAAGGACCATCTCCAATAGATCTTCCGGCTACGACCATCTCAAAAGTAGACTCATCACCTTCACTAAATGTAGGATTCGGGATCCATGTGCCCTGCTGACTATAGGCAATCCTGACTGCTCCAACTGGTCCCTGAAAAGGTATACCTGAAATCAATAACGCAGCAGATGCTCCATTTATAGCCAAGATATCGTGAGGGTTTTCTTGGTCTGCACCTAGGGTTGTCACGACCACATGCACTTCATTTCTAAATCCATCTTCAAAGCAAGGTCGAAGTGGACGGTCAATAAGCCTGGATGTCAGAATTGCAGCATCAGAAGCTTTCCCCTCCCTTCTAAAAAATGAACCGGGAATTTTTCCAGCTGCATACATTCTTTCTTCAACATCCACAGTTAAAGGAAAAAAGTCAATCCCCTCCCTAACTGTTTTGGCAGCGGTGGCCGTAACTAAAACTATTGTATCGCCTTGTCTAGCAAGAACTGCTCCATCGGCTAATTTTGCTAACTTGCCTGTTTGAAAGCTGATTGATCTATCAGTACCTGAAATCGGTGCTGTAACCTCGATAGGTTCCGTCATTATTTCCTCTCTGTATTGTCTTGCCGATCTTCAGATTCGAAGCCTCGGTAGCACAGACTAGCGACGGATACCCAACCTCGATATTATATCTCGGTAACGATTGACGTCCGTATTGCTTAAATAGTTTAAAAGCCTTCGACGTTTTCCTATAAGTTGCATCAAACCACGTCTTGTATGGTGATCGCCTTTGTGAACCTTAAGGTGTTCAGTTAAATTACTTATTCGCTCCGACAATATTGCAATTTGGACTTCAGGTGAACCTGTGTCACTGTTGTGTAAACGGTATTGAGCGATTGTCGCTGTTTTATCTCTCATGTGCAGATACCAGTTTAGCAGATGATACGAATACAGGCGATCAAATTATATTTCGAGAACTTTATTATATGAAAATTTATAAAAAGTAAGAATTTTAGTCAAAACTGACCAAAACTAAGGTGATGTCCAACTTATTTTAACTTAAAACAAATAATCTAACTTTAAAATTAATGCTAATTTTGTCAACTTTGACTCAAACGCAATTTAGTTTTATAACACCTTTCTGGTATAATTAAAACTATGGATGCCATAGAAATTATTCGTCAACTTGAAAATGATGAAGGTCTAAGAGCACAGCTTAGAGCTGTGTTACTAGCAGACTAATTTCCTAATCTTCAAAGAACTTTAGAGCATCTGCTCGAAGGTCAAAGTAGATTAGAATCTGCTGTTGAACGTCTAATAGAAGGTCAAGCCAGGTTAGAATAAAGGCAAGCAATACTGGAAGACGGTCTAATTAAGATGGAAGAGAGTAAACTTAAATCAGAACAAAGGCAAGCAAAACTAGAAGAAAGCTACCTTAGATTAGAATCTGCTGTTGAACGCCTAATAGAAGGTCAAGCCAGGTTAGAAGAAAGGCAGGCAAAACTAGAAGACGGTCTAATTAAGTTGGGAGAAAGTCAACTTAGATTAGAACAAACCATGAATACCCTTGCAATATCACAGTCGAAATTAGAAATTGATAATAGCTATTTAAAGGGAAAGCTTTTAGAGCTGACTTTTAAAGCTCAGCCTAAACGATGGATTCGAAAAAGTTATGCTTCCAAAGTATCGATAATGTCAGAAGAAGAGTTGGATAATCTTTTTGAAGGTACCGCACCTGCCGTTGAAGATGAAGTAAGATTAAGCGATGCGATTCTGACCATGTCTGTTGCAGGTGATAATTCCGATAAAAATTTAGTATTGGGTGTTGTCGAAGTATCGTTTACATTAGATGAATACGATTTGGACTGTGCCTATAGGAGAGCAACAGTATTGGCATCAGTTGGTTCTCCAGTAATGCCGATTGTAGCTGGAAAATCCAAACCTAAAACTAGAATTCTGGAACTTGCCCAATCAATGGGTATACTACTGACTTTAGAAGATGAAGGCATAATAGTGGAAGGTAGATTAGTCGCTTAATTAGTTTTAAATCGGCGTGAAGAAAAAGCCAACTTCTCTGGTAGCGATCTCAAAAATATTAGCCGTTTTTAGCCGCATTAATCTTGTATTTAATCTAAAAACCTAGACATTAAAATAAGTTATATTTTTACTTAAAATTTTAAAATCATAATCTTTAGGTATCTTTCCTCCATGTCAATTCAAAAATTGAATACGTTATAGTTATGGACAAAAGATTACTCACCTAACCCGAAAGTTCTTTACTTTTATCCACATTAAGTTTTTTATAAATTTAAATTGCGAACTCATTAATTCGGTAAACACCAAATTAACTTAAAATCTCTGGACAGTTTGATTCAAATCGCATAGACTGTAAGGAATAAATTAAATTATCGTTAATTGAGATAATTTTAAGTTGCAATTTATATTACTCATAGCGGTTAATGGATTACGACTATTACTTTTTTAAGGAGGCATATAATTATGAACCACACGCGACCGCAATCCCCGTCCGTAAGGGCGGGGTCAAGGTCGCCTATTGCGAGGCGATCTTCCCTGGCGGTTGGGAGATTG
>JAJYVQ010000186.1 GCA_021791915.1 Actinomycetes bacterium
TTAGACTGTTGAAATCCAGGTTATCCAAGTCTATATGACCGATTTTAAGGTTATCTATGTTTGAAGCTGTATTGTTTGATTCCGTCATCTTTTAGTCCGTTCTGGATTTATAAGCTGTCTGTTTATAACCAATTTACTTGTAATCAATTTACTAATAATCAAATACCTTAAAGATAAATTGGTAGTAAGTAAATAACTTTAATAACCTTATTTGAATATCGAGCCATTGTTTTTGATCTTAACGTCACTAATCAATCTAACCTTTTGAATTAAATCTTCTGTTTTTTGACGTAATTTTTATGGATCCAGCTTTGGTTGATTTCTTTTCCTGCAAACGTCTTAATTTTTTCTCTCAGACTGGTTTGATATTCAGTCTGTTTTCTTGAGTCGAAATCCTCCAAATAAAATGCGGAGTTAACTAAAGAAATATGGGAGAAAGCTTGTGGGAAGTTTCCCACCTGTCTATTTAAGATAGAGTCATACTCTTCGGAAAGGAGCCCAACGTCATTTCGGATTGTAAGAAGACTGTTAAACAGCTCTTCTGCTTCATTTTTTCTGTTACAAAGTGATAGCGCATCTACGAGCCAAAATGAACATGCCAAGAACGCTCCTTCTCTGCCAGATAAGCCGTCTACCTTACCGTCATCGTCGACTTGATACCTTAATACGAACCCATTTACCAATAGTTCATTTTTAATCGCTTGAACAGTTTTAAGTATGCGGTCATCGGTAGGATCTAAAAACCCATTTGTTGCAATTAATAAGACGCTGGCATCCAGTTTGTCTGACCCGAACGATTGAGTGAACGCTTGCTTTTTTTCACTCCAACCCTGGTCTAATACCTCTTTTTTAATTGCGTCTCTAAGTTTTTTCCATTTCACAAGATCACCACTTAATCCGAACTGTTCAACCGCTTTAATGGCCCGGTCAATGGCAACCCAGGCCATTACCTTAGAGTGTGTAAAGTGCCTTTTTTGACCACGAACTTCCCAGATTCCATCATCGGGTTTAGACCAAGAGTTTTCCACAAAATTCACTAAAAGTTGTTGTAAGTCCCATACCGTATAGTTGTCCTTTAATCCGCAGGTTCTAGCAATGTGAAATGCTGACATAAGTTCACCATATACATCTAGTTGAAACTGCCCTGAAGCGGCATTTCCGATCCTGACTGGTTTGGAATTTTCATATCCTTGTAGCCAGTCGATCTCAAACTCCGTGAGCCGTCTTTCGCCTCCAGGTCCGTACATTATCTGTATTTTCTGCGCATCACCAGCTACTGCTCTTAACAACCAGTCTCTAAACGAGAGTGCTTCTTCGGCAAATCCTGCTTTAAGAAGAGATTCAAGAGTAAGAGAAGCATCCCTGAGCCAACAGTAGCGGTAGTCCCAGTTTCTGGAGCCCCCGAGGGTTTCGGGTAGTGAAGTTGTAGGTGCAGCTACAATTCCGCCTGTTGGATAATAGGTGAGAGCTTTAAGAGTTAGTAACGAACGCTTTACAGGCTCTAGGTAAGAACCCGTGTAGTTACAGGAACTTATCCAATTTTTCCAATAAGTCTCTGTTTCTCGTAGCTCATATATTGCATCAGTGGGCTTTGGACTTTTCCTAAATGACGGGTGATAGATAATCTGAAAAGGAACGGTGTTTCCTTCTTGAATCTCAAAATCTGCAATAGTAGTAAAGTTCTCCCCATGAAAGCTTACGTCACTGTAGAAACTGACCGCCTCTGGTCCGGCAGCTGCTGTGAGGTGACCTTCACGAGAAATAACCCATGGAATGGTATTTCCGTAGTCAAATCTGAACGCAAGTTCCAAGCGGACTTTTACTTTTCCTGAAAGTCCCTTTACTATTCTTACGACTCGTGGACTTTCATCAAAAATGGGCATAAAGTCCGTAAGTTTGAACGATCCAGTGGAAGTCTTAAACACTGTCTCCAAAACTAAAGTGTCCTCAAGGTAACTTCTAGTTGCTGTAAAGTCAGGATCACTTGGAGCTATCTTAAAGTAGCCGTTATTTGTGCCACCTAGGAGTTTTGCAAATATTGCAGCTGAGTCAAATCTTGGAAGACACAGCCAGTCAAGCGACCCGCATTTATTAATCAGACCGACTGAATGTGTATCACCGATAATTGCATAATCTTCAATTCTGTCAAATGAATCCATTTTCTGCCTCGTTTAATCCGTTTAATATAAAAGGTTAACATAAATCTGTTGCAGATTAACACCTAATAATTGTCCATTTAAGATGACCTTAAAGTGAACATTTTGAAAGTTAAAATTATTGTTACTCTTGATCCGTTAGGGTAGCATTTAGTTAAAAAGTTGTTTGTGATTTGAAGAGTTGTTTAATTAGACAATATTCGATAATTTTAGATTATTGTTTGTCTACATACTTAGGAATTGTAAATGAGTTTAGAATATGAGAAAAAAGTCAGAGAAGCAGCTTTTTTGTGGCTGAATGAAGTTACCGACTACGGCACGGAGTCGATAAGCACAAGCGAGATAAATAGTTTTTATTTTGAGAACTCTACCTTTAGATTAATGAATCCACAAGGTGGAATATGGAAGCCGAAGTCATTTAAAGCTGCACTTTCCATCCGAACTGGTTTTTCTGCTCCAAATAAGCCCCCCAAATATGAAGATAGTATCGGAAAAGATGGGTTGCTCTATTATAAATATATGGAGGGAGGACCTGACGTATGGGGCAATGTTGCGTTAAGAATGGCGTGCAAAACAGGTCTTCCACTTATATGGTTTTATGCCATCAAGACCGGAACTTATCTTCCTATATATCCAGTATTTATCATTAAAGACGAACCAGAAAATTCTCAGGTTGTAGTAGCAATAAGTGATACTCGGTCGTCTTCTTTTTATGAACCGTTTCCAGAACAGCCCATTAAGCTTTATTCCGATCAGTTGGTTAAGATTCGGCTCCATCAGCCAGTTTTCAGAGAGAGGGTGATCTTGGCTTACAAAAAAAGATGTGCGATGTGCGGGCTTAATCACACTGAGCTTTTGGATGCTGCCCACATAATACCCGACAGCTTAGAAGACGGTTTGGCTATAGTACCAAATGGTCTCTCACTTTGCAAAATTCATCATGCTGCATTCGATAAAAACATTATAGGAATTAAGCCTAACCTTGAGATATCCATAAGAGCAGATATATTGGACGAAAAAGACGGTCCAATGCTGCGCCATGGGATCCAGAGTTAAACGGAAAAAGAATAGCCGTTCCGAGTCAGAAAGATTCAAAACCCGATTCAGACAGGCTGGAACGAAGATATCAGGAATTTCTAGTAGCCAGCAGATGATTTCAAGAAGTTTTTAAGAAGAGAAAACTTAAGAAACTTTCAACAGTATTAAGACTTAGCGGTATTCGAATAACCTCAAATTCGATTGGGTAAAAATCTTTGTAACAAATACATTTAGAAATAGTATTAACCGTTAATTACACGTTAATATAAGCGAGATTTAAAAGTGCTTTAACTTCTAAAAGGTTACAATTATTAATCTGTATCACATCAAATTTTATAGTTCACGTTTGTAGCTTAGATTGAAAAGTTGTGTTTGCGTAACTCAAATGTTACTTTTTAAGTATTACTGAGCCTAACTTAAATACCTTTGTGAGATTAAAGTTTAATTTGTATTGATTTGTTCATAATTTTTAAATGAAGTCTTTTTGGAGAAACTTATTTTTAAGGTCAGTGCGACAAAGTTATGAATAACTCTGACCGGTTAAAAATCCGTAATGTTTGATTTTACAGATTTAAGTGTTACAAATACTGTTTGTTGAATACCATTTGACATAACTGTAAATGTATGATAGAAGTTATCGCAACTTAAATTGCATACAAACCCAGTATTTGCTGTTGTTGTAACTGTGGTAGTTCCTGGAGATCTATTGGTTATGGTGTGATACAAGTTTATAAAAAACGTAATTGCAAACGAACCGAATATAAGAGCAAACACCACTAAAGTGCCAAAAATTTGCAATGCTTTAGATCTACGTTTTACTTTGGTTGCTGTATTGGTTGAATAATAAGATTGACCTGAGAAATTCTGAAGTTCGTCAGGTAAAATATCTTGGTCAGCAACTACTGCATTTACAGTACCTAATGGTTTGACTGGCGCACCGCAATTGGCGCACACACTTGCCACGTCGCTTAAATTTGTACCACAAAAATTACAAACACCCATAATTTACTTTTAAGTCAATATTATACTAGAGTTTGTCGTCTGTCAATATTAAATCTTAAGCATGTATTTCACTAAGCATGTACTTCACTGGTGCTCTTTTTAAAACAACTAGAAGCTAACTTTTGTTACTAAATAGATATAGCCATTCAACTACTGTGTCACACAGAGATGTAACTTTAGCAAAAACGCTTATTTTAGGATTTCAGAGTTTAGCCAACACCGCCATTTTACAAAACTCTTTAGTTTCTTTTAACCTGGTGGTAA
>JAJYVQ010000187.1 GCA_021791915.1 Actinomycetes bacterium
CACTCGTCTTTTAACATCAAGGAGTGATTCTGTCAACTCTCGAACAAAATTTTCGTCTGATTTTAAAATAAAATATGCGATTCGCTGAGCTGATTTCGGTCCAATTCCAGGAAACTTTGATATTTCGTCAATCAACTTTTGAACACTTGGTAGGTATCCCAAAACTACTCCTTTGAATCTAATGTTGCCCCGGGAAACAGTTCTAATATCTTGTTCTGCACTTCTTCAATTGGAAGCGCTTTTTCGGTAGACTCGTCAGATAAAGTAGAAACATTCGGTTCTGAAGATTTAACGAAATGAATTTCTACCGATCGATTCAATTCTTTACCAATCTCTCGCTTCAAAACTTCTTTGGTCATATCTAGAGTCTTCAACGTGGCTTTTGTAGAAACTACAATCGTTACTCTGTCTATTTGTATATCTTTGATGGTCGACCCTTCCAACATTGATTGAGTTCTTTTTGGCAGGCTTTTTAAAATCTTGTTTTCCCACAGACTTAAAAGTTCAGCGTCTTTTTCTGAATTGAGATTGGCTCCAGGTGTGATTTCTGTAAATTCGGATTGATTTGTCTGAGGTGGATTTTCTGCTTTTTTTGATGGTTCATTTATAATAGTCTCTGGATTTGACTTTGCATTATTATTCAATGTTTCTATATCTGAAACCGCATTAAATTTGGATTTGTCGGAATATGGCTCAACGTCAGCAATTTCATTTGATTCAGTTCTTTCGTTTTTTAGATTACCTTCGTTCATTAGAGCACCGATTGTTCTAAAATTTCTAGGCGGTACAGAAACCGAAGCGTTGCTTTCTTCTTTAACACTCTCTAAATCTTTTCTTGACTTGTCTAGTGTTGACTTTTCAGGTGTTGATTTGTCAGATTTAGTGTTTAGATGAACTGTTTCAACGGGTTTAAAACCAACAGGATTGTATGGAACCGTTTGGGCATTAAAGCCGGTAAGTTCACTTACTTTGTTTTCCAGCCGTCTGATGCGATCAGACAAAGCAGAATAGGACTCATCTAAAATAGGATTTGTTAAACGAAGAATTGCTATTTCAAGAGTTATTCTTGGGTCCAATGCGTCCTTCATCTCTGTGAGTGTCTTGCCAAGGAGCTCAATTGCTCTTACAGTTAAAGGCAGGCCGATTACATCTACAAACTCCTTAGCAGAGTCAGATTCCTTAAAAACATCTGGTTTCTTCTCGGGATTTATGCTCGTAAGAAATCCTTCTCTTAAGAATTCAACTATTTCTTGTGCAATTTCTTGTGCATCGTGTCCATATTCAAAAAGCTGCTCTAAGACGGTTAGAGCCTGTTTAGAATCTTGATCCAAAAAGGTTTGAATTAGAAGTTCAATCTCTGGCTCGTCATCCAAAACTTCGCCAGCGACCGCAACCAAATCAAGAGCAGACAACGCATCTCTTGCAGATCCTTTGGCTTTTCTTAATACTACTTCCAGCTCATTTGCTTTTAAACCTAAATTAGCCGATTCATTTACTTCTGCGAGTAGTGAAATCAAATTTCTATTAGAAATTAAATGGAATTCTAAGTGTTGTGTTCTGGAACGAATCGTGGGTAAAATCTTTTGAGGATCAGTAGTAGCCAGTACAAATATAACGTGGTTAGGCGGCTCCTCTAAAGTCTTTAGCAAAGCATTTGAAGCTGCATTTGAAAGCATATGAACCTCGTCAATTATATAAACTTTCCAACGACCAGGAGTACCAAGTGCAGCTCTAGCGACCAATTCCCGCATCGAGTCAACTCCGTTGTTAGAAGCGGCATCCAGCTCATATACATCTAAAGAAATTCCTTTTTTTATGTCCAAGCACGAAGGGCATACACAACACGGCTCTCCGTCTGAAGGAGAAATACAGTTCAAGGCTTTGGCTAAAATCCTCGCAGAAGAAGTTTTCCCGGTCCCTCTCGGTCCACTAAATAGATAAGCGTGAGCGACTCTGTTGAATTTAACAGCATTGCGGAGCGCAACTGCAACATGATCCTGACCTTTTAGATCGCTAAATTTTTGAGGTCGAAACCGCCGATATAAGGTCTGAAAATCTAACTCGTCTTCAGTTTCCATACTTGCTTTTAAACTGGCATCATTCGGATTTTCTGTCATCTTAATTAAATTCTACTTTAAAGACCTAATGGTGTAACCGTAACTGTAACTATTAACTTTATTTCTTTGAGATTTATCTCGTAAATATCTGTTCAGCCTGTTTTGTCCTTACTTTAACAATATATTTCTCAATATCAATATCAATATCAATATCAATCTTCTCAAAATTAACTGTCTTAAAATAAGATCTTCTTAAAACAGTTTTTTCTTGCAAAAATAAATATAGTAAAAAATGAATATGGTAAAAAATAAATATAGTGACTGCTCGATTCTAGGTATTGAACTGTGATGGTTAAACTATCCTAATTAAATTGTTAAAATTAAGTTTTTCAAACCGATTTTTATTTAAAATTATCTCACTTGTTAATTTTCGTCTGACTAATAATCTAATTATTTTGTCTTATAATTAGACTTCTCTAGGCAACTTTGAAAACAAGACTTTGTTAAATTCAATTTATTTATGCTACAAGAATTAATTAATACTTTATTTATTTCACGTTGGATTTATTTCATGTTGAATTTATTTCATGTTGAATTTATTTTATGTTGAATTTATTTTATGTTGGTTACCACAAACTTCATCAAAGAATAATTAGCAATCGTAACTTACACATAGGTTGATTCTAACAGAAAAGTGTTTACTTCTGTAAATCGATTTAGGCTGTAAAATAGATCTAATATAGATCTCTGCGTAATAAGTATATGACCGCAATAAATTTATAAATACCAAGAAACATTCCGTAAGAGTTAATGCGGCTACCAGGCAAACTGCGGCACACTTTGTGTTCGCTGAGAGCTGCTGTATTCCTACCCTGACTCGGTTCACGGTACTAAAGTTGCGCAGCACCCAGTAACCGCATTAACGCATACAAAAAATTCATTAATATATCTATAATAACTTGTTTATACATTCAATTTATCAACGATTCTCGGTTTAAGAAATCTTCCCAATTGAAACTGTAATAAAATTAATAAGCTTGGAGAGGTGCGAGAGCGGCCGATTCGGCACGACTGGAAATCGTGTGTGGTGAAAGCCACCGTGGGTTCAAATCCCACCCTCTCCGCCAAATCTAGATGCCATTACCAAAATTCGGACCAATCGTTATAAATATAAGAATTGAAACTGATGAGAGTGAATGATTTTGAAACTCATATGCATACTGCTATATCTGAAGCCAAAAAAGCCCTATCTCATTCTGACGTTCCGATCGGCGCTATTATTACAGACGAGAGAAGTAAGCTCGTTTCAGTCGGGCATAACCTGAAAAAAGCTAAAAATAACTCTCTCTGTCATGCTGAAATAATGGCTTTAAGTGCTGCGTGCAAACAACTAAACAGCTGTTATCTCATTGGATGCTCGATTTTCGTAACCTTAGAACCCTGTGCAATGTGTGCGGGAGCTATAGTAAATTCACGAATCTCCAATCTGATTTTTGGAGCATTTGATTTAAAAGCTGGAGCATGCGGTTCGCTAATGAATATTACAGACGATCCAAGATTGAATCATCAAATAAAGGTAACCCGGGGAGTATTAGAAAGCGAATGTGCCTCCTTATTGACAGATTTTTTCAGTGAAAAAAGGCATTAAGTCACAAAATTGCATAGAAAATTAAAAATATTGTTTGAATTGTTGACTAATTTGGTAATATTTTATATATGACTTTAAAATCTATATTTTCCTTTCCGGAAACAGTCAATGAGGTAGCTGCCAGATTTACGGCTTCCGTAGTGGCACTTACAGCATTTGTGGCAGTTGTATTCAATCTTCACTTTTTAATATTCTTTTTAATCTATGGATTTTTGGCAAGAGTTTTAACAGGGCCAAGCTTAAGTCCTTTAGCTCAGGTCGCTACTAAGATAGTTGCCAAATCTCTTACAAGGTATGCAAAATACTCCCCTGGTAAACCCAAGAGGTTTGCCCAATCAATCGGTCTAGTTGTAACTTCTTTGGTAGGAGTTTTATACTATGGGTTTGGACTAAATGACGTTGGAAATCTTTTCTTAACCGTATTAATTGTTTTTGCGACCATGGAAGCGTCACTAGGTATTTGCGTAGGCTGTCTGATCTACAGAAACTTAATAAAATTTCATATTCTTAAAGAAACCGTTTGTGTAGATTGTGCAAACCTAAATTTGACTAGATCCGATACCGCGAATACTTCCCCATCGATGTAGTCAATACTATACAAAAACTGCTTTCGATATTTAATTCACAAATCATACCTGTATACACCTTCTGTACCAAAATTTTAAAAAGTAATCACTATTTCTTCTAAGCTAAATTTCTCGATTATTAATGTGAAGATACTGTGTATTTAGGGTGAACAAGAAATTATCCCT
>JAJYVQ010000188.1 GCA_021791915.1 Actinomycetes bacterium
ATATTTTAAAATAACTTGATGAGACCGTACCAAGTTAACTTTTTATTTATTAATTACTTATAGTTACATTCTAAATCATGAGTAATATACTAAGTAAATATTAATTTACTTTTACTTGCTTTGTCAACTTTAAGTTGACCTTATCTGGGATAAATTTAATTGGACCAGTATTTTTAGCCTAAACATTTTAACGTGCATTGAGCTATTGATATTATTTTATTAGTTGTCTTGACTCTTTCGAATCTAATAATGTTGTTTAAACGTGGCTGAACCATCGACACACACCTACAGGTGCAACTTACCTGAGTTTGCCTTTCAACAATTTGAAAAACATTTACATTTAAATTTTTTTCGAATTACCGTACAATAGGCTCGAAAAGGTAAACAACCCTATAATTATTTGTTTGAAAGATTTGTAAGCTCTTTAACCCAATCATCAGACGGTAGTCCATAAGCACTGCATCGGCTAAATATTCCGATATCATCGTTTACTATTATGACTTGATGCTCTCTTATCGATGCCGCTTCTGGCGAACCAATTAAAGATTCGGAATCATCGATACTCATGCGTCCCGCCACTCTCCATGCGCATTCCCTAATAGCTTCTGATCCTACATGTCGTAAGGCTCCTGCAATATTCTCCGTCCATAGCACTACATGTACTCCTACTTCAGGTCCATTTCGAAGTATTTCCGTTAATGTTCCTACTAAATCTTCAGCTGGATCGTAATCTATTGAACTAGTATCAAAATCTCGAGCACGATGTAGTCCATAAATTGCAAGTACCATCGGAGTATTTGAAGCTTTATCCTCAGAGATACGACTGGCAACTTCCTCACGATATGACTTCAACACTTCAATAAGTTCACGTCGTCTTCTAATTCTAAAATTAGCTTGGGGAAAAGTATTCCTTAAAACTAACTCTAAACTATCATCAGCGGGCATAAAATCAATAATTTCAAATCCAAAATTACTACAACTTAATGATGCTATTATAGACCCAAAAATACTTTGAGCAATTCCAGCTTTATCATCTGCAACAGTTTGAACCATATTCTGATTATCGACGGAGTTGCGAGCTACTATCAGTAAATTGGCGCCACCTTCACGCCGTAAAATTATATCTGCATTACCAGACAACGTCATTGGACAAGCCACTCGCAGTCTCACGATTCCCAAGTTATCAGCAGTTCTAAGTTCCTCAAAGAAAATACGTGAGTCTATTTCACTTAACGGAGTCATTGAATTGCCTTCAAACACCACCAGACGTCTAGTAAAACCTCTATTATCGGCAAGAATCCTTAATTGTCTCAACCGCTCTATTCGAGACTTTTCATCAAAAAATGCTACCCTGAATGGCTCGTTTGCTTCTACGCGACCACCTTCTGTATTCAGAACAGCTTCCCCTGAATGCGAGAGATATTTACCAGCATCATTATCGTCACCTAACACTCTGCGTGCATCGGCTTCTGCTGCAGACAGCAAGATTCTTACGGGTAGAAGCTGAGGCACGTGACTACCGAGGGCATCTAATCCCGATAAGCTTTGTGAACCCAAAAGTACGTGAACGCCAAAACCTCGACCTTGACGTATCACATTTTCTAATAGATTAGCTGCCTCTATGCCAACCTTATCATTTTTGCTAAACAAAACTTGAAACTCATCAAACACAAGGAGAATTCTGGGAAGTTTTTCATTCGTGGACCTTCGTAAAGTCTCCAATCCAGAGTATTGACCTCCGCTACTTCTTAGCAGTTCACCTCGTCTAATTATTTCTGCGTCTAATGACCTAAGTACGCTTAACCCAAATTCCCTATCTGATTCAACTGCTACGCACTTAGCATGAGGTAAAGAATGAGTGGCATAAGACTTAAATTCAACACCTTCTTTAAAGTCAATCAGGTAAAGTTCTAGTTCATCAGGACCATAAAAGGTAGTTGCTCCAGCGAGAAATGTATGGATAAGGGTAGATTTCCCTGATCCAGGCCTACCTACAAGTAACGCTCCGGCATGTTCCGTAGAATCAAACGATAATACAGCTACATCTCGAGCACCTGATTGCCCGAGTGGGGCACAAATACTCCCGATCGAATCGCAAGACCACCATGTGTTTGCATCTTCAACGTCAATGTCAGCCGTAAGTTTTGGAAGCCCTAATCGAGTTCCCCGAAATGCAAAATCAAAAAACAATTCCATTGTTTTTTTAAAACTAACTACTATTTCTTCAGCTTCATTTGCCGAACGTCCAATCTTTTCGACTATTTCGTTCATGGTATCTTGTCCAATATTTAAATCGCTATCTGGCAATAATTGCATCGACAAATGATAACCATATTTATCGTCTACAATCGGCAAATTCATATTTAGACTAACTAATTCCTTGGGTAAAATATCTAAATCTACTCCGATCGGCGGAGTTAGTTCACTGTTTTGAAATAACAACGTATATATACCGCATCTAGGTCCAACACTCATTATTCGTGATAACGATATGATAGCTTCTTCTGAAAATCCAGATGGAAAGTCAAAAATAGTTAGAAAACGGTAAGGTTCGGCGATTTCTCCCGCCTCTTCATTGAATTCATCGATGGAGTCGAAATTATTTCGTAGGTATTTTTGAATGACTAACTCAATATGATCAGTTTGAGCACTCAGCATTGCAGATAAATCAGAATTAGATGACCAAACTTTCCCACCTATTAATTCCGAGTTAAATTCTCCAAGCTCAAGAATATTTGCGACAGAACTTCCAAACCCAACAGGATCGAATATATTAAACTGAGCCTTTCCCGGTTCAACTGTCGTTAGAATTCGAACTAATAAAGATCTTGCCATCTGTATTGCCTTATCCCGCAGGTCTTTTGTATAGATGAAACGCAAACCATGTCCGCGAGTAGGTAAATATAATGGCACTTGAACCGAACATCCAAAATTCTGGTGAGCCAATATTGTATCATCCGAATTAGAAACCAAGTAACCCAGTAAAATTAGATCTGAAGCATTTCCCGGTGACCAATCTTTCCAGTGTGGGGCATCCCAAGCTTGCATACCAACTGGTAAGTTTGGTATTTTTTCGACCATTTCTTTAATTGCAGATTCCAGTTCCAAATCAACACTTTCTCTGATGTCATCTATCTCATCATTCTTTTTTTGTAAAATATTTTTTCGATCTACGTCAAGTGCTCTAGCGGTACCTTCAAGTTCCGCAAGTGAATATAAAATTAAATCAAGTAAGTTGGATAACTGTTTAATAAACCTGCCTTTGAAAGTTCGCCCGTTCGCTATGCTAATAACTTGAAACACTTCCTCAAAATTTGAGTTTATATTATTTATAATAGGATCCAATTTTATCGCAGTTCTAATATCCACATAATTACCGATTGTTAAGTTACTGTAGCTCGATAACTCACTTCTAAAATTGTTATCAATACCCTTTCGGGCGATTAGATCCTTAAACGTCGGCATTTGGTCGGAGATCTTACTATCGTCGGAGATCTCACTATTATTATTTTTAACCTTACCTTTAATAAATTCTTCAACAAATTTATTGGCTGTTGATACGACGTAAGTATTGACATTTGGAACTATTGAAGGAGGTGTGTAACGCATGAGAAGCCCAGCGTGGTCTCCTTGAATCACTTTGTTTTGATACCTATCTTCAAAATCCTTAATAAGAAACCGTATTGATTTTATGATAGCATCGTAAGTCATTGAAATCATTTGTAAATTCGATATCTCCATTGCTAACGATTGTCGCCCTTTAGCAATTGCTCGCACCACCTGTTCACATGATTTTAAGATGGAATCAGGTTGAAACTGTTGGTTCAATTCGCTATTTGTGCTATCGCTGGCACGCTCTCTCTCAATTCCTTCTTTATATTTATTTTCCTCTGACAACATCAATCATCTCCTTTGTCTAACAATATTTCATTATCATCAGTTCCCTCACCAATATGTCTTACTAAGGTAGACCTGCCCCCAAAAAGTTGACACATCCTTTACGCAGCTTTTTCCAATTTAAACTCTTCAAATTCTTGTGGTGTCAAATAATTTAAAGTTCTGGGTATTCTTTGGTTGTTGTACCAATTTATCCAACTAAATATTTCAAGTCTGGCTTCTTCTATGGTCATGTTTTTGGTAAATGTTTCTCTTCTGACTAATGACCACAAATTTTCTTCCAGTGCATGATCAAAGGAATCCCCTGTTGAACCAACTGATGAGGTTGCCTGATTTTCTCTTAGACTCCCAAACTAAGAAAATATGGGAGATTAATAATACAGAATAGAAAAGATAAGGACACTAACCAATTCTTTTAAAAATGGGTAATGAACCTGCATCAATAGAAGGAAACTATGCCCTTTTTTTAAAGTAGAATTTTTTGGAGCTACGTGATAGGATTAACTGGGCAATCACTGCCTCATTATAATTCGGAAAAGACATTATCG
>JAJYVQ010000189.1 GCA_021791915.1 Actinomycetes bacterium
CTTGACCAAAATTAACTACAGCACAGTTAACTTAACTACAAGATAGGAACCAGATATAATTATGATTGCAACCCATTTTTAAGCAACAATTGTCTGGAAATAAACGCTCTCAAAAGTAGATTTTTTTTATGTCACTAAGATCTAATTAGCAGAAATAAACGCTTAGCTTAGCTTACCTTTTGAGCTAACTGGTTATTGCAAAAGTGAAATGTTCAATGTTGTATGGTATCAATACAGATGACGAAATAAAAGAAACTTCCTAACACGACATCAAAAGCTTTAAGTCAATTACCTGTCTTCATCATCTGTATTCAACTCATATTTTCAAAATTAAGGTAATAAATCTGATTTTTTTAAATCATAAGACCAACTTAAATTGTTAAAGGTGCAAATTGGCCCACTTTACGACTGCGTGGCAACTCTTGACAACCGAAACTTAAAAAATATTCATATAAATACAGATATTGTTAAATACAGATATTGTTAAATACAGATATTGTTAAATACAGATATTGGGTCAATTCATCTACAATAATTTGTGCATCTCGGCTAAAAAACTGAACAGATACATGGTTTTGTCTATAGTTTCAAAATGCATTAAGTTATACCTTTAGCATTTAAACAAAATTTTGTTTCTTGTTCGATTGTATCCACAATAACTCGTTGGCAAAATTGATTTAATCTAGACACTAAAGACATCGATTTTTAAGAAAGGCTATATGAAACATTATCCTGAAGTTGTAATATTTAAGAAAAAATCCATCTATCCACGGTTTATTCTGGTGTTCGTTCTTTTGTTGCTAATAGGTCTTTTCACAAGTTGCTCTGCTAACTCCAGATCATCTGCGTCAGCCATTTCACCCAAAGAACCGCCATTCCCCAAAACTTTAAAACCATTTGGTAAATTAACTTGCTCACCATTTAAACAAGTTATATTTTGCCCTGGAGGAGTTACTAAAACTTACGATAAAAGGGTACCGTCATTTGACAAGGTTCCTCTTGACGCAGATCTGACTCTACCTAGCACTAAGGGAGGACCTTTTACCCTTATTGTTATGTTACACGGACTTGGGGGAACTAAAACCGACTACGAAGTTAAACCCAATCAACCAAGTCCTCAAGCAGGATCGAACAATAATGTTGGGTTGGCAAAACTTGGTTTTGCAGTTTTAACTTACACGGCAAGGGGTTTTGGAGAATCTTGTGGCGACCCAGAATTTCGAACTGCCCAATGTGCAAAAGGTTGGCAGCACCTGGTAGATCAAAGATACGAAATACGTGATACTCAATATTTAGCGGGTTTACTAGTCGATGAAGGAATAGTTAAGCCAACCATAGGGGTAACGGGCGTGTCTTACGGAGGAGGACAGTCTGTAGAGTTGGCACTACTTAACAATCGCATTAGGAAAAGAGACGGGAAGTTTGAACCGTGGGTTTCTTCCAAGTATAAAGTGCCGATGAAAATCGGAGCAGCATTTGTTATGTGGGGCTGGTTCAATCTAGTCCAAGCATTAGCTCCAGAAGGAAATTTTGTGCCTTCGCTGTCCAACGACAATCCTTTTGGAGGATCGATGATTCCATCTAATCCGCCTTTTAGCTTCGGAGATCCCCTGCAATCATGGGTAACTCTGCTCATTGCCGCCACTCATTTAGGTTATTTAGCTCCGATAAATGCTGACCCAACTGCAAATATCATAGCTTGGGGGAATGCCACACTAAATTCTTACAACTTTAATAATCCATATCTAAATCAAATTGCCAAAGAACTAAGCACATATAAATCGGGAGCAGGAATCCCTATAAATTCTACGGTTCCAGCTCCGATCTTTATGGCAAATGGTTTTACAGATCCGCTCTTTCCTGCTTCTCAGGCCTTAGAACTTTATTCTTACATAAAAACTCGTCAGCCCAGCGCAACAGTTGACCTGTTTCTCGGAGATTTAGGTCATCAGTGGGCGGACAACCCTTCTGCGGTGTCAAATCAATACGTTTCAGAGGGAATTAATTTTTTAGTAAGTGAGCTCCGTGGTAGAAGTCATAATAGCAATGTCACCGTAAGCCCAGTTTACTGTAGCGAATCTTCAACCAGTTTGAAAGAGCTTACGGCCAAAACTTTTAGTGGTCTAAATGTTAAATATGTGAAGTTTGACAATTCCATTAGTCCTGGTAACTCTTTAATTACTTCTGTTAGTCAAAATCAGCAACTTTCAAATAACCTAAACGATCTTCAGGGATCTTACTGCAAAAATGTTGATGACTTCATTCCTAATCTAAAAGGAGACGTAGATATAGATTTAAGCAACTATCTCAAAAACGAGCCCACTATCTTAGGATCGCCAATTATAAAGTTAAACTTTAAAGTTACTGGAAATGACGGAGGGATTGTTGGAAGACTCTTTTCAGTATCACCTGACGGTACTTCTCAACTTATAACAAGGGGCGTAACACTTGTTAAGAATACTCAAACATCAATCAGTTTTGCATTAAATCCCATATATTTTAAACCGACACCCAACTCTAAAATTGTGTTGGACCTAGTAGGTTCTGACCAGCCAAGTTATCGATCAGTTCAGCTCAACGATAAATTTTCGATCACGGTAACTAATGTTGCAGTGGAGCTTCCGATTCACAGTTAAAAGACACTTTTTAAAAGAAAGTTTGCAAACAATCTTCACATCCATTACAGGCAGAACCTTACAGGTCAAGTACAAATAAAATTGACGATATTTAATTCGATTTATTGATTATACGGCGTATACATCGATGCAACACCTCCGTTTATATTACCGAAAGACTCCATCGTAGTCGAGTTTAATAAAACGCAACTTGAATGAGTTAACCGACCAACGATCTGCTTATATCTACCCGGTGGAACATCTGAACCGTAATCCTTAGCCGATGTCTGTACAAGAAAGGGATAATCTACAGGTGTAAAATAGATTTGAACGATAACCGCACCGCAACCCATATACTCATTTTTATTCAATCTATAGACATAATTTTCCGTACCATATGTCGTAAACATGTCTAGATATTTAAGAGTTTGTTTATACTGAAGGCCCGAAGCTGGATCCGTTAATACTTCTCCGTTTCGATTGTATGCAGCTAGATATTTGCCATAATAGTAGTTGTCACCACTTGAAATAAACTTACTATCTTTAGGTGGTTCTCCATCTAATTTAAAATGCTGCCAATAATTTGCCAACTTTACCAAAAGAGCGGTTTTTGCAGAAAACTCAATGTTTTGTAAAGTCGAGTTCAAATTAGTTTGATCTTTTATAAAATTAGGGCTCGAAGAGTTATAGGTATCGGTCTGAAAGAATGGATAATCACCTTGGGATCCATCGTAATCATAACTAGTCACAAAACCGATTTGCCATGGACTAGTTTGGTTATCTTTCTCAATTACCATCAACCATTCTGCATACTTAACGTTAGGCTTTTTTTCGTAATTTCCGTCATACATTACCGTTCTAAACTCTGACAAAAAATTTAGCGGATAGTTCTGTGAAATTGGCATAATTGATTTCACGTAAGAGATATCAGGTGGAAACTGCAAAGAACATGTCTGACACTCTGCCAGTGGATCGTCAACGTAATAGTTCGGTGAATTTGATGCTACCAATTGAGTCATAGCTTGACTATCGTGCTGTGCCAATGCGGTTTCTTGCAGATGCCACATTGTCTTTGTTAATGAAATAGCCAAACTTTCATCAATATAATAACTTTTGGAATCGGCTGTCTTAAACAAAAGCTTTGGCAATTTATAAGGTAAATTTGAAGAAGGCAATGTTGGAAACGTCAATTGACCACTGTTGCTGATTTTTTGACGTAGTGGACCGAAAACTGCCACTAAAGTACCTATCAGAAAGATAACTGTGATTACTAGACCTATAATAACCGAAGCTGTATTTGACCTATAAGTTCTGTTGTTATAAGGTAAATATTCAAAATTTCTGCCATCGAACCTATTAAGCCCGGTTACATAATTCCCACTGCCAAAGTTTTTAACACTTGTATTTTCGAGGTTAAAATCGTTGGGTCCATACCCATAAAAATCCGAACCTTCCCACTTATAGCCATTGGGAATATTATAGTTACTATCAGTACTTTGGCCTTTAGTTAAGTAGCCAGTACCAAGTGACTGTACTCTTTTAGCTCTTCTTTTTTTAAACATTGTCGCTTATTTTTTTTAACTATTACCAAAGGTAGTTTTTATATTTTGCCACAAATTTAATTATTTGACAAATAATAGGCCAGTTTAGGTCAAATATAGAAAAGTTAATTATTAAATGCGACTATATCCTACAAGCTAATCAACATCTCACAAATTCAATCATTTCAAGCAAACTTAAAACCTGATATAAATTTA
>JAJYVQ010000190.1 GCA_021791915.1 Actinomycetes bacterium
TAAATTTTCGAACAGCTTTTCGTCAAATGAAACGTGTGGCAAACCTTATTGTCTCATGAGAAAAATCACATCAATCAGAGGGAATTATTCCCACATAATTAGGAGGTCTGTCATATGGCAATCCCATTGCGTCAAAACTTACGAGTAGCAGCATACTTGGCAAAAAATAAATTTAGCAAAGTCGAAAAATACCCTCTCATTGTCGAGCTGGAACCTTTGTTCGCCTGTAACTTGGCTTGCCCGGGTTGCGGTAAAATACAGTACCCTACCGAAATACTGCGACAGAGGCTTACACCTGAAGAAGCTTTTGCAGCTATCGAAGAATCAGGAGCTCCCATGGTTTCCATTGCCGGAGGAGAGCCGCTGTTGCATCCTCAAATCAAAGAAATCGTCGAAGGGTTGATCAAGAGGAAAAAAGTAGTTTACCTATGCACAAACGCCGTTTTGCTCAGAAGGAAAATAGATAACTTCAAACCAAGTCCTTACTTCTCGTGGGTTATCCACTTGGACGGTTTGAAAGAACGTCATGACGAAGCAGTAAACCGCAAAGGTGTTTTTGACGAAGCAATCGAGGCCATCAAAGAAGCCAAAAGTAAGGGTTTCCGGGTCACCACAAACTCTACTTTCTTCAATACAGACTCTCCAAAGACAGTACGTGATGTGCTTGATTTCTTGAACGACGAAATGAAAGTCGACGCTATGATGATTTCTCCGGCATACGCTTACGTCAAAGCTCCGGACCAAGAACACTTCTTGGGTGTTCAACAAGCACAAGAATTGTTTAAGACTGCCTTCTCTGAAGGACACAGAAAGAAGTGGCGTCTCAACCACACCCCTCTCTTTTTAGATTTTCTGGAAGGAAAGCAGAGTTACGAATGCACCGCCTGGGGAATACCCAGTTACTCCGTATTCGGATGGCAAAGACCTTGCTACCTCCTGTCAGACGGGTATACGAAAACCTACAAGGAACTACTGGAAACCACCGATTGGAGTAAATACGGAAGAGGTAAAGACCCAAGATGTAATAACTGCATGGCCCACTGTGGTTATGAGCCTACTGCGGTATTGGCAACGGCAAAATCTCTTAAAGAGTCAATTAGAGCCGCTTTGGGTACTCATTAACCTCTATCCCGCCTGTTTTGATTATGTAGGATTTAGTTTACGGAGCAACTATTTCTAAATTAATCACTGAAACAAAATAAGATTTATCGAAGTCATGCTAAATTTTGACGTTATAAATAATAAAGCATGTCTGCGGGGCTGTAGCTCAGTTGGTTAGAGCGCTTGGTTTGCAACCAAGAGGTCACGGGTTCGAATCCCGTCAGCTCCACCAAAGTATCCGTATGAGAACCCTGCACCTCGTCGGTGCACCGGCTTCGACCCCTGTACCGCCTCCGGCAACAGCCGGAAAGGCGGTTTCTTTGCTCCCAGTCATGATGCACCCGTGCCAGAACCAAACGTGAGAACAAGTTATCAAAAGGCTCGTTGTAGTCAACCCGGATTGTCCGCTCGCGGGTCTCGTCGTCCTCGTCGATATATTTCCTGACTTCCTCACATCCTTCAAAAAAAGCTACATTGTGCCTTCTGTGGGTTAGGAATGACTTGTCGGACTGTAAGTATGAGAACTACACAGCGAAATCCTTGGTAACCTTTGGCCACCCAGCCTACTATTTGGCTCATGTATTTGGAAAAGTCAAAGCATGGATCTGCTACCGGAGTCTGCATTGTTGAAAACCACTGGGAAACGGGTATGGAAGCTGATCCGCCACATCGGAATCGAAAGTCAGACACCGATCTTGACCCAACTTTCCCAGAAATCTCCTATTGTTTTAGCATAAACGGCCTATTTTCATATCCCATTTTTTCAAAAGTCCTGTTAGATGAATTGGGGAGTGTTGGAAAAGTAAATGTAGTGTCCTAATTATATTAGTATTTTATATTATGCTTATAATATATTAGTATGTATGGTAATATCATTATGTGTTCATTAGAGAGACCCGCACTAAAAATCCTCAAACTGGTACTGTCTATAAAAAGCACCAACTGGTTGAATCCTATAGGACTAATGAAGGCCCTAGACAAAGAATTGTAATGGAGCTTGGTTCACTAGAGCTAGATAAACCTGATCTTAAAAGACTGGGAGCTCTTTTGTCTAGGCGTATAAGCGGGAATGATAATTCTTTACTATTTGAAGACGGTAAAGAATTAGCCAAATTAGCTGATGATCTTTTTAGAAACTTCCAATTTATGGAAAAATCCAAAGAAGAAAAACAAAAGCGCATTTCATTAGCCCAATATAAAAAGATTGACATAAATTCACTTACCACCTCTTTCAACAGATCATTAGGACCAGAGCTTGTAGGATATGAATTCTTTAGCCGTATTGGATTAGATGCGATACTGGATACCTTATTTATTACTGACAGACAAAAAGCCATTATCAAAGCACAGGTTATAGCTAGATTAATAAATCCAGGATCTGAGCTTTCAACTCTAAGATGGCTTGAAAATAATTCCTCATTGCCGGAGCTGGCTTCCCTTGGTCCTATCAAAAAGAATGAATTCTATGAAATTGGAGATCTTTTAGTAGAAAAGAAAAAAGAGATTGAATCAAAGCTAAACAGGGAACAAAAAAACTATATGGAGAAAGAAAGCTACTTTTATTTGACCTGACCAATACATACCTAGAAGGAAGCTCCAAGCTAAATGAACTAGCAGCTTATGGTCATTCTAAAGAAAAGCGCAAAGACTGTCTTTTGGTCTCTTTAGCCCTATTGGTTGATGAGAATGGAATACCAATTTATTCTGAAATTCTAAAAGGGAACCAGAGTGAGCCTTTGACACTGGAAGTAATAATGGAAAAGATAAGTAGTAAAGATGACTCCCTATTTAGAAATATTGTCCCAACTCTGGTAATGGATAGAGGTATTGCCACCAAAGCAAATATTGAATTAATTGAATCTCGTGGATTTTGTTACGTCGTTATTGAACGAAGTGATGGCAATAAATCCTACAGGGATGAATTCATTAAAAATAAAGATAGCTTTGAAGTAATAAAAGATGATGATGACAAAAAGGTGTTTGCAAAACTTATCGATACTGATAAAGGACTAAAAGTCCTCACCTTTTCTCGAGCCAAAGCATATAAAGAAGCATCCATTGACAGACAAAGAATCAAGAGATTCCTCCTCGAATTCAATAAAATCGCCCATAGAGTTGAATCTTCAATCCTAAGGGATAACTCCAAGGTAAATATCGCCATAGGTAAGCTCATTTCCAAATACCCCTCAGTTGCAAAATACTACGAGATATCAACTACATTAGAACCTGTAAAATCCAAGGTCATTTCACTAACCATAAAAGAAAAGGAATCATTAAAAGAAAGATCCGATCTCTATGGATGCTACGTAATATTGACAAATCACAAGGACTTAGATGCTAGGGGAATCTGGGATGTATACATGACCCTCACCAAAGTCGAAAATGCATTTAAGTCACTAAAAAGTGACCTTGGTATAAGACCAATACACCACCAAAAGACAGATAGGGTAATTGCCCATCTTTTTGTATCGGTGCTGGCTTATCACCTACTGGCGGCAATTGAATTTGAACTGGGTAAAAAAGGTGATAGAAGAAAATGGAGCACAATAAAAGAGCTACTTCTAACCCATCAGAGATCAACTCTGATATTTACTGATGACAAAGAAAATGTTCACCATATAAGAATTTCTTCCAGTTTAGAGCCTGAACATAGATCAATATATGAGGTGTTAGGCATAAAAGACAAACTAAAAAGGATTCATAAGATTATTGGTACTTTGTAGTGACCAAAAAACCTAGTATCATCCCATGTGAACAGGTGTTATACAATAAGTTTGGGAAAGTTGGGTCAAGAATTGTTCCGCTAGGTTAGCTGGCAAAGAAAGTATTTTGAGAACATATCTCAGAGGTATCAGACCACCAGCGAAGCCAAAACAAAGCGCTATAAGGCGATATGAAATGCCACCAGGCAAACAATCTCAGTTCGATTGGGGGATATTTAGCTACCTTGACTCCAGGGGAACAAAGAGGAACATTCCCGGGCTTTATGTGACGCTTGGACGAAGTCGTAAGAGTTATCTGGAATTTGCACTCAGTGCCGATATATTCGGGCTCATGACAGCTCTACTCAATGCCTTTTTCTACTTTGGCGGACTAACTGATGTGTTTCTCATCGATCACATGAAAACCGTGGTAATCGGTGGCAACACAAAAGACGGATGGGAGTTCAACTCACAGGTGGCAGATCTGGCTAATTTTCTAGATGGCTGCTGAAGTAAGGGCCAATTCATTCGGGATATTTCATGGAAATTTAGTGCATGCAAGATT
>JAJYVQ010000191.1 GCA_021791915.1 Actinomycetes bacterium
TTAAAACCGACGGCAGCCCTATATATTTGGGCTAAATCATCGCATATTTCGGATTTAATCCGCCCTCCCGAAACGCTTTTCTGTTTTTTTAATTTTGTTTTTTTTCTTCGGTGAAAAGGTATTTTTCAATGTTGCAATTTCATATTATTATTTGGCTTGAATCATTTTATTCTAATTCTGATTGTTTCGCTTCTCATTAATTAGCTGATCAAATTAATTGTGTGAGGATTATGGACTAATCTTTTAAACCAAACTTTCGGAAAATTTCTCCCAAATAGCTGGTTATTTTAATTTAACCTTATTAATTTTGAGTTCCGTTCGCTTAATTACAATAACAGCAATCAACGCATGTTGTAACAAGAATTGTTACCTAATATAATGTAAAAAATATTTGTAGTTAGGCAACATATCGTAATTTAAAGATAACAACTATCAAAATTGGGCTACAGCTTGCACAGGATAATGTCAGAAATTGGAATTTTGTGAGGCAATATTTATTCTGAATTACTATACAGTGTTCATCCAATATTGCTTTTTACTATACACTCTTTTCAGCACTTTTCTTTTACTATTTCTTTTACTATTTCTTTTACTATTTTCTCATTCACTATTACTTACAATTATCGACCGGTTTATATTCTGAAACTTTAGTGAAAAAGAGTTAACAAATATTTTGTGAGTTTAAAAGGAAAATGTGCGTTATTAAAAAAAATTATCTTCTACGACAGTCAGCTTCTAATCAATTCTTCAAACTCATTTTCGCTTAGAATTGGTACGTTTAGCTTTTCTGCAGCTACAATTTTGTTTGCTCCTGGCATATTCCCCGCAATAACTGCAGTAGTTTTTTTTGATACCGATCCAGAAGTTTTGCCTCCAAGCTTCCTTATCAAATCTTCTGCTTGGGTTCTTGAGTATCTTTCAAGCGTTCCTGTAACTACGTAGGTTTTGTTGGCCAAAACATGGGAACTTGATATTAATTCATCTGATTCAGAAGTTTTTTCATTACCAATTCCATAGTTGATCAGTCTTTCTACGATGGGAATATTCAAAGGTGAACTAAAAAAGCTGTGTACGGATTCAGCGGTAACTGGACCTAACCCCGCAATCGCCTCAAGTCGTTCAGGAAGGGCATTTTTAACTTCCGCCAATGTCTTAAATTCGCTACTTATAAGTCTCGCTGCTACTGGACCAACATGCTGGATAGTTAGAGAAACCAAAACCCGATCCAGTGATCTTGATTTTGAATCTTCGATTGCTTGTATTAAATTTTCTGCAGATTTTTTACCAAATCCTTCTAAATTTTCAATTTGTAACGATTTAAGATCGTACAGGTCTGCTGCGTTTTTAATGAGTTCTTTTCCTAGCAGAAACTTGATACGTTGTTCGCTTAAACCCTCAATATCCATCGCTTGTTTTGATGCAAAATTAATAATCCTCTGTAAAAGCTGTTCTTTACAGTTAGTATTTATGCAATAAGTGTCTGCCATATCTTCAAACTTGACCAATTCAGAACCACAAGACGGACAGTTCTGAACGGGTTCCCAAGGGATGCTGTCAGGTCCTCTGAGCTCAACAACAGGTCTAACTACTTCTGGGATTACCTCCCCAGCTTTTTTTATTACAACCGTGTCGTTTTCTCTTATGTCTTTTAATTTAACCTGACCAAAATTGTGCAACGTGGCATAGGTAACTACTGATCCACCAACTCTGACTGGTTCCAACACGGCGTAAGGTGTTATTCGACCTGATTTTCCAACCGAAACTTCGATAGATTTAAGCAAAGTCTGTCTTTCCTCGGGAGGAAATTTATAAGCTATAGCCCATCTCGGAGCATGCGAAGTAGACCCTATCATCTCAGCATATTTATACTCGTTAACTTTTAATACAACTCCGTCAGTATCATAGTCCAAGCTATCTCTGATGGATCCTAACGATCTAACAGTTTCTATAAGTTGGTATATTTCATTTGCCAAGCGAAAGTGACTCTCTACTTCAAAACCAGATTTTTGTAAAAGTTTTAAAGTTTCAAAATGTTCTGACCACGGCAACCTAACGTCTGACACAATTTGATAGGCAAAAAAACTAAGTGGCCTTTCTGAGGTGATTTTAGGATCTTTTTGTCTAAGCGAACCCGCCGCTGCATTTCTGGGGTTTGCGAAAATAGATAATCCCGTAGACTGTCGTTGGGCATTTAAAACTGAAAAATCGCTACGTCGCATATAGACTTCCCCACGAATCTCAAGATATTTAATATTCTTAAGTTCCGACTTTAGATTTTTCGGGATAGAGCCTATAGTGATTACGTTATTAGTAACGTCTTCTCCTACAATGCCGTTTCCTCTGGTAGCAGCTCTAGACAGTATCCCATTTTCATATACAATCGACAGAGCCAATCCGTCAATTTTTAGTTCACATGTAAAACTCGGGCTTTCACCGATAAGCTTAATCGTCCGGTCGTACCATGCTGACAACTCACCTTCAGTAAAGACGTTGTCCAAACTTAGCATGGGAACGAAGTGTTCTGCTGGAGAAAATGCCTCGTTGGGCATGAAACCAACCTGATCTAAAATAGAGGTTTTCTTTAACTCCTTGTAAGTTTCTTCAAGTGCTTTTAACTCTAAAACTAAATCGTCGTAATCGGCATCAGCTATCTCAGGCGAGTCATTTAAATAGTAAAGTCTCCTGTGCTTTAGGATCTCATTCTTTAAGGTATCTGCCCTTAAAATAATCGACTCATCAATGTCCATAATTAACCAATTATAGTTAAGTTTGACATTTAACTTACGATATCCTAACTTCAAATAAGTTAAAGAAGAAAAATAATCTTACATTCAACTTATTAATTTATAGCTTTGCTCAACCCAAAAAATTCCTACAAACCTGTAAAAACGTCAAATTCAAACTACAAATTTAAGGACGAACTTTGGGAGACTGAGTTCTTGAAGGATCAGATACAACTACATCTTCAACTGCTTTGTCTATTTTGTCTAAGATTTCGTCGGTTAACTTTACTTCCAATGCTTTGACGTTTTCGACCAACTGAGCGGGTTTGGTTGCGCCGACTATCGCTCCCGAAATGCCTTCGTGATTTAGTACCCACGCCAAAGACATCTGAGCTGTCGTTACATTCAAATCTTTCGCAATAGGTTCAAGTTTTGCGACTGCTTCCAATACTTCATTTCTTAAGAACCCGCTTAAAAAATTAGAACCCATTGGATCTGTTGCCCTTGAATTAGCAGGTGGAGCTTGATCTACTTTATATTTTCCAGTTAAGACTCCTTGTGCGAGGGGTGACCAAACGATCTGTCCTATACCCTCTGCAATACAGTATGGCAATACTTCTTTTTCGATAACTCTCCAAAGTATTGAATACTGCGGTTGATTCGATATAATTCTAGTCTTCAACTTGGAATCCGCTACCGCTAAAAATCCTGCAATCTCTTCAACTCTCCATTCCGACACACCTATATAAAGTACCTTTCCCGTTCGTATCAGATGGTCGAAAGCTTCTACTGTCTCTTCGATTGGAGTTTCATAGTCGTATCTGTGAGCTTGATATAGATCCAGATAGTCGATCCCCAACCGCCTCAGCGAACTATTACAAGATTCTATGATATGTTTTCTGGAAAGTCCCCGATCATTTGCTCCTGAACCAGTCGGCCAAAAAACTTTCGTAAAAATCTCTAGATTCTCACGTCTCATACCCTTTAACGCCATCCCCAAAACTTCTTCGGCTTTTGTTAAAGCATAAACATCTGCGGTGTCAAAACTAGTAATGCCTAAATCTAATGCTTGCTTAACGCAACTTGTGGCTATATCTTGTTCGATCTGAGATCCGTGAGTAAGCCAGTTTCCATAAATGATTTTAGATATCTTAAATCCTGATGAACCCAACCTGCTGTATTCCATTTGTTTCTCCTGTACAACCTTAAAGTGCTGTTTAATAAGCCGAACGTCTGATTAGTATATAACACTATTACAATCAACAGGGTATATCTTAGTTTCTGACACATCGGCCAGAGCGTCAAAATTTAAACACCACAGTAACTACCGTTAAATTTAATCTTTTAATTAAAGCATTAAACTGTTTTTTTAATATTGTATTCTAAAAGTTTTTTTGAAATCTCATAAAGTCCGATTGCGCTAGCTGATGCTGCATTTAACGAACCTGGATTATTTAGCTGCGGAATTCTAGCTAACTGCTCACATCTTTTTTTTGCCAATAATGAAATACCGTTTTGTTCGGACCCTACAACAAGACAGGTTGTAGAGTTTTCAACTTTCAATTCAGAAACGGAAACTTTAGCAGAACCCTCCAAGCCAACTGTTAATACG
>JAJYVQ010000192.1 GCA_021791915.1 Actinomycetes bacterium
CGGCACTTTTAAATCGAGCAATCATGCCTGGCGATGATGTTATACAAAATTTTCCTCTAAGAATATTCAGCGCAGAGCTTATAAGAAGCGGTCACCTTCCACTTTGGAATCCATACTCTTTTTCTGGAACTCCCCTATTGGCCGGATTTAATTCTGGTTCCCTTTATCCTGCATCTCTATTATTTGTAATAATGCCACCGATTACAGCTTGGGTAACCAACGAAATTATCGCATATTTTGTTGCAGCAACAGGCATATATATACTGTTACGATGCTATAGATATTCAATTTTAGCTTCCACAGTTTCAACAGTTTGTTATGTCGGGTCAGGATCCTTAGCCGTACAGGTAGCTCACATCGATTTGATTCAGGCGATGTCTATCGTCCCGTGGACGTTAATAATTTTAGGATCGGTATGCCTTAAATTAAATAGACCGAATCAACAAAATATACCGAATCAAAACCTTAAAAGCATTCTAGGTGAAACTATACTTTTGAGTATTTGTTTTGCCTTAATCTTTCTAACTGGCTCAACCCGTGCTGTCACAGACAGCTTTATAATACTTTTGGTATTTCTGCTATATATTTTATTTTCAAACTGTACTAGTGATGACAGAATGTTCATTTCAGGGGTGCTAAGAAATACCAAACGACAACTTGTTATCATGTTCATACTAAGCCTCTCAATTGGTCTGCTCCTAAGTTCGCTCCAAGACGGTTCAGGTTTAATATTTATATACAACTCACAGCGAAGTTCGGCATCAATCGGTTTGTTCAACCAGTCCTCACCTTATCCGGGATGGATTTCAATGTTATTTGTACCTGGGATTTTAGGAACTTCACATAGTTTAAACAGCCCGGGATTTTTTGCAAGCTCGATTACAAATATCGTGGAGGTATCTGGTTATATCGGGCTAATAGCAACACTTGGATTTTTTGAATATTCCCTTAAAAACCGCAAATACAAAGATAGCTACAGACATCTCGTACCATTTTTCTATGTAGGTTTGGTCGGACTGTTTTTAACATATATTGCTGGAAATCTTTTCGGTGGAATTATGATCCATATTCCGATTTACGGTTCACAACGCATACAGGGGCGAAACTTGTTAGAAGTAGATTTTGCTTTTACATTTTTTCTGGCATTTATGATCGAGCAGATTATAAATCATAAATCGAAGCTTTCAGTGGCAAAATATTTATGTTTAGGAACTATTGCGTTGTGTCTTTTGGGTCTGATTGATCCTATTAAAGTTACCGAGATAGTAGGAACCAGTGTTACGCCCTACAGTTCAGCGGACAATCTTCGTCCTTGGTTCGCAGCTCAGCTATGTGTAGACTTATTGATATTTTTGGTAATAACTAGAGGTCATAAAGCCTCCAATATCAGGCTCAAAACATTGTTGATTTGTACAGCTGTTGTGCTTGATATTGCACTTTTTAATTTGACCTCAGTTGTTACAATAGCTACTGGAAACAGCGGATCTTCGACTGTTGAAAGTAATTTTATAGCGGTATTGGATAATGCAAAGTTTTCTCAGTCAACAAACGCACTTTCTATTAAAAGATTCGTCTTGTACAATCCATATCTAAAATCCGTCGATCAGCTTGTTAAGGTAAACTGGCCTGATATAAACGTAGTTACTCAAGAATTCTCCGCTCAAGGTTATCAGTCACTTTCTTTGGCAAACTATGACAGTATTACCCAAACACATGGAAATTCGATCTTTAATCCTCAGGATTTAAATGACGGCATATTTAAATTCTTAGACGTAACTAAAGCATATTCAGCTCCGTCTTATTTCTACGGATATTTTAGAAACAGTATAAACACTTACCAAATTCCAAATTACTCGGACACCCCTTCTTCCTGGTACTTCGGTAAACCTATATTATTTTCAACCTTTCAGGTAAACGTAACAAAATGCAGCGACCCTAAAGCTTACTTAATCAACCCTGATGACAAATTATTCAAAGTAAGTAGCAGTGACGTATACTGCTTAAACAATTTATTGACCGTCAGATATGCAAACAACAAAAATTACTATGTCGGTATCCTCCTTAAAGGTACTTATGGATCAAATCACATCACTGATATACCGCCGGTATTTTTCGCAACTACATCGTTCACACAACATATCTTAAGCGGAATCCTAGCAAATCAACTTTACTTTCCGATTTGGAAGTACCGTTCAACCATAAATGGCATTGCTTTATTTACAGAAACCGCAAACGGTTTCATTACCTCGTATGCTTCAGCTTCGAAGATCTCTTCGGCTGATCTAAATTCTGATGGCAACCTTAACTTTAATATCAATGCGAAAAGACAAACCGTTGTGACAATCGATCAAACCTATAGCGAAGGATTTACAGCTAAAGCCACTTCTTTAGTTAATCACAAAACTCATAGCCTACAGATAATTGCAAATCAGCCGATTCAAGAAATTGTCGTACCTAAAGGCAACTGGCATATAACAGTTAATTATATGCCCAGATACATCAGCGAGTACATTTATGACGATATATTCGGAATTGCTATTTTGCTACTAATGGTAATAATATATTTGCAAAATAAAATAAGAACAAGCGCATAAAAAATAACTAACTAAAGTTCGTAGGCTTAAAAGAAAAAGTCAAGTATATCTTTTGTTCAAAAAGCAAGACTGTCAAACTATAGCCAATTTTAAATTACTTGTCATTACAATAACTTATAGAACTATAAGAACTTATACGACTATAAGTTATTGACATTTATACTTAATGCAGCAGAACCAATAAATGACCCAAGACACTCTACAAATTGATTGTGTAGCATCCCATAGTAACCAATGCCATTTGGAGCATTAGCGGCGCACCAAGGTTTGAGTCGTTCTGACCCAACAGTCGGAAAGGGATTAAGCGGCGGAACCGTAGGAACTACTGCCGTATAAGAAGGTACGGAATGTGTAGGAATTGAGTTTGCCACTATCGAATCGAGGGGCATCGATGTCGCATCACAAACCCCCATAGGCTTTAAAGCAAATATATCTTCTACAGTTTTATCGATTGCACAAAATGAAGACACCTGATTACTAACCTCTTTATTTGGTCCTAGTGACTTAGCTAACCCCCCTGCAGTTACGATATAAGATCTAAGAGCATTTATCGAATCCCCAGTAAACTGAGTGTCGTCTTCAATTATCATAACTAAGGTATCTTTCCAAAACGGTGATTTCGAGAGAGTCTGAACAATTTGGCCGGTAGCATAATCATTGTTTGCAACTTGATTTTGTGGTGACCACATCATGGGATTATTCCCATCATTGAATACGTCAGTATGATCGTCGGGAACTTCCAAGATCGATAGAGACGGCATTGCTTCCTGGCAAATTGCATTAGATTTGCCTTTTTGAATACAAGTATTGTAACTTTGTGTCCACCCTGCTACCGAATACTTCGAATAGTCCGTAGAAGCTGCACCAGGATAGTCACAAAACCCCGTCGGTCCCCCACATAATCCAATCTGTTTTCCAAAATCAGGCGGTGGTTCGGTCGAATTAAGCGTATCCCATCCGTAGTCCACGGTAGCCCCACTGTCAAATATTCCTGCTCTGTTTGTATCTGGATAGTCGGTATTCGTGCCAGCAAAGACATTTGATGAAGCGTTCCCCCAAATTGCCGCTGGAATATCATTCGCTTGTGCGGGAGAGTTCGAATTTAAGTCACCACCATAGGTTAATTCCGAATAGCCCGCATTATACATTTCATCTGCTAGCCTGGTGTGAGTATTGTCCACCTGATTGATCGGATCGTTATTCCTATTTCCCCTTAACCCGAAATCATTGTCTACATGGACAAATAGTTCCGTCGTCAACAAAAACATTCCACCAGTCAACATTTCATGACCAGTACCAGACTCGTCACCTGCTACATAGTTATTGTCGTTCATTCCAAACTTAAGTGCAATATTTGCCAAGTTCGGTGTAATATCTGGCCCATAGGTTTGATACTGTTGGGAAGCTGTCATTTTTAGCTGGCCACCTAAATAGCCCAGCATTGAATCGACTGTCTTATTTTCCCGCAATATTATTACGATATGTAAGTCTTTTCTTGAAACTGTATTTTTAGATGCAGCACATATCAAACTGGAATATGAAGTAGTTCCATTGGGATTTGGAGTCGGAAGACAGGGATTTGTTTCTGGCGAACTGATACCAGAATTA
>JAJYVQ010000023.1 GCA_021791915.1 Actinomycetes bacterium
TATTCAGGTTACATTACTTAAAGATGGCGGATGTAAAGTAGAAGATAACGGAAGAGGAATACCAGTTGACGAGCATCCCCAATATCCAGGTAAGTCCGCTGCCGAGGTTGTATTAACGGTTTTGCACGCCGGAGGAAAGTTTGGAGGCGGAGGATATAAGGTATCTGGGGGGTTGCACGGAGTGGGGATCTCGGTTGTAAACGCACTTTCGACAAAACTATTGCTGGAAATAAACCGCAATGGAAAAAAACATGAATTGCTGTTTAAAAACGGTGGAGAACCCGACGGTACCTTAAAAATTGTGGGTGATGTCAAAAGTGATAAAACAGGAACTACGGTAACTTTTTGGCCAGACAATACGGTATTTGAAGAAGTTGAGTTTAGAGCGCAAACTGTTTTAGAACGACTTCAAGTTATGGCATTTCTAAACAAAGGCCTTGAAATTAGGTTTAAAGACGAGCGGGATGGTCACGAACAAGAAAAAACTTTCAAATACAACGGTGGTATCGTAGATTACGTCAGACACTTAAATCTCTCAAAAGAAGCGCTGTTTAAAAAGGTGTGTTCTTTTTCGCAGTCTGATGACGCCCAAGAAGCAGAAGTAGCTTTACAGTGGAATACCGGCTATTACGAGTCAATTCACTCTTTTGCCAATGGAATAGCAACCACAGAAGGTGGTATGCACGAAGATGGATTTAGAAGATCTTTAACTAGCGTAATTAATAAGTATGCTCGCGCGAAAGGTTCTTTAAAAGACAAGGACGAAAATCTTCAGGGTGAAGATATTAGGGAGGGTCTTACTGCGATAATTTCAGTTAGGTTAACAGAACCGCAGTTTGAAGGTCAGACTAAAGCGAAATTAGGTAATTTGTCTATTAGGTCGTTGGTAGAAAAAACAACGAACGAAAAATTAGCTGAATGGTTGGAAGAAAATCCAAAAGAAGCCAACCAAATAGTTTCAAAAGCGATGTCTGCTGCAAAAGCAAGAATTGCGGCCCAACAGGCCAGAGCACTTACCCGAAGAAAATCTGCTTTAGATGGAGCGGGACTACCTGGAAAGCTTGCAGATTGCTCTTCAAAAGATCCAAAAGAGTCTGAACTATTTATAGTTGAGGGAAACTCTGCAGGAGGATCTGCTAAAGACGCCAGAGACCCCAAAAGACAGGCGATACTTCCAATAAGAGGAAAGATTTTAAATGTTGAACGAGTTCAGATAGAGAAAATGCTAAAAAACACTGAAGTTCAGGCTTTAATCGCAGCTATTGGAGCGGGACTTAAAGATGACTTTGAATTAAGCAAAATTCGTTATCACAAAGTTATTATATTAGCTGATGCTGATGTAGACGGCTCACATATAAGAACCCTCCTTTTGACTTTTTTCTTCAGATATATGAAACCTCTTGTTGCAGCTGGCCACGTATATGTAGCCCAACCCCCCCTTTATTCTACTTTGGTAGGAAAAGAAAAAGTTTATCTAAAAGATGACAAATCTAAAAACGTCTTTTTAGAGTCCCATCCAAATCACAAGAATGAGTTTCAAAGGCTAAAGGGACTAGGTGAAATGGATTTTGAAGAACTTAAAAATACCACAATGGATATTTCAAAACGTTCACTTTTGCAGATAAAACTGGAACATGAGACAGTTGCAGACGAAGTCACATCTGTACTGATGGGAGAAGACGTAAATCTTCGTAAGAGATTTATTCAGACAAACGCAAAAGACGTTCGTTTCCTAGATATTTAGTTTATCGGAAAATTATCGGAGACAATTAAGTGCCGGACAACGACGACAACAGTAATAACAGCAACGGTAGTAGCGACATAAACAACGATAGCACCCAAGCTAATCAGAACAACAACGCAGACACAACAGAAAATGTAGTTATTGAACCGATAGAAATTCAAGAGGAGATGGAAAGGTCTTTTCTAGAATATTCAATGTCTGTTATAGTATCAAGAGCACTGCCAGATGCCAGGGACGGACTAAAACCAGTTCACCGAAGGATACTTTTTGACATGTACGATCTCGGTATTATGCCTGATCGACCTTATGTGAAGTGTTCCAGGGTGGTCGGAGATGTTATGGGGCGTTTTCATCCACATGGGGACAGTGCCATTTATGAAGCTTTGGCTAGAATGGTGCAAGATTTCTCGCTTAGACATCCCCTAATAGATGGACATGGGAGTTTTGGATCAACTTCACCAGAAGACGGACCTGCTGCAATGCGTTACACAGAATGTAGGCTGCATTCGATTGCATTAAATATGCTAGAAGGGATAGACGAAGACACTGTTGAGGTAATTTCAAATTATGACGGTTCAGAAACAGAACCAGAGGTGCTTCCTGGAAGGTTCCCAAACCTTTTAGTTAACGGTTCACAGGGTATAGCTGTAGGAATGGCGACCAATATCCCTCCGCATAATTTAGGTGAGGTGATCGATGCGACGTTACATTTGATAGATAATCCCGAAGCCACTCCTGATGACTTAATGAAATTCGTTTTGGCACCCGATTTTCCCACTGGAGCTTTGATTCTGGGCAGAGCTGGAGCAATCGATGCTTACCGAACTGGAAGAGGGTCTATTAAAATGAGGGCAGTAGCGGAGATACACGAGACGAAAACCTCGCATCAGATAGTAGTTTCCGAGTTTCCTTATCAGACTTCTCCAGAAGTTGTGGAAAAACGTATAGCAGAACTCATCAAAGCCGAAGAATTAGATGGGATTTCTGGTATGCAAAACGACTCGGCGGGTAGAAAACCTAAACTAATCATTGACTTAAAACGTGACGCAAACCCTAATGTGGTTTTAAACAACCTTTATAAGTTAACTCCGTTGCAGACGAGTTTTGGAGCAAATATGCTGGCACTGGTGGATGGGGTCCCGAAAGTCTTAAACCTAAGAGAAATGCTTTTAGCTTATGTCGACCATCAAATAGTCGTAGTAACAAGACGGTCGCAATTCCGACTTAAAAAAGCTAGTGCAAGGCTGCATATAGTAGAAGGTTTGCTTAAAGCGATAGATATGTTAGATGAAGTCATTGCTTTAATAAGGGCTTCTGAAGACAGAAGCGCAGCAAGACTGGGGCTGTGTGCCGAGCCATTTATGTTTTCTGAAGAACAAGCCAATCATATTTTAGATATGACCTTGGGGAGACTTACTAGGCTCGGAAGATCCGAATTGTCAGAAGAAGCGGAGAAGCTAAAGAATACTATTGCTGAGCTGGAATCAATTTTAGGGGATCCAAAACTTTTAAGACAAGTAATTTCAAAAGAGTTAAACGCAGTAAAAGAGAAGTTTGCTCAGGAGCGTCGCTCTAAAATCGTCTTAGATTCGGGAGAAATGTCCATCGAAGATTTAATTAAGGATCAAGAAGTAGTAGTTACTTTAACACAAGCTGGTTATATAAAAGCAGTTGATGCTAATTCTTTCAAAACCCAAAATCGTGGAGGAAGAGGCGTACAGGGAACAAAATTGAAGCAAGAAGACCTTGTCAGTCAGTTACTTCATACCACAACTCACTCATATCTGCTCTGCTTTTCAAATAAAGGAAAAGTTTACAGGTTGCGAGCACATGAAATTCCGATTAAAGAACGCCAAGCAAGGGGAACTCCAATCATAAATCTACTTCCCGTGGAGTCGGACGAAACCATACAGGCGATTGTGGATACTAGGGATTTTTCCACTTATCCATATCTTTTATTTGCGACAAAATTGGGTCAAATTAAAAAGACGGCATTCTCAGAATATGACAAATCTAGGAGAGAAGGGTTTATTGCCATTAGTTTAAAAGAAAACGATGAGTTGGTAAAAGTTATACCGACAACTGGAAACAGCGATATATTTTGTGTCTCCTCGTCGGGAATGGTAATTAGATTTGATGAATCAGACGTGCGACCTATCGGGAGATCTGGAAGCGGAGTTAGAGGAATGAAATTAAAAGCAAACGATTATGTGGTGTCCTGCGACAGAGCCGATGAAAGCATGGACCTACTTCTACTGACTGATCTAGGATTTGGTAAACGTACCAAGTTGGACAAGTTTTCAAAACAAACCAGAGGTGGCTTGGGAGTTAAAGGAATTAAACTTACAGCAACTCGGGGTAAGGTAGTAGCTGCATTTATGGCCGGTATAAATCATGAACTTCTTATGATTTCATCTGGCGGTATAACCATAAAACTTCAGGTAAAAAATATTACAGCTCAAGGTAGGGTAGCAACCGGAGTTAAAGTTATGAACTTAGAAGATGATCAGACCGTTGCTGCAGCTGAACTGGTTGAACACACAAATCAAGAATAAAGCTTTATACTATAATAATTTAGTTAACAGTATTGATTTATAGGGGGCTATAGCTCAGTTGGTTAGAGCGCAGCACTGATAATGCTGAGGTCACTGGTTCGAGTCCAGTTAGCCCCACTTAGTATCGCTGGACCTACAATATATTTCGTTATACGATCGAAAATTACAAGTTGTTTCATAGAATTGGGGAATTTGTAAGTAATTTTTTAAGACTCAATTACAACAAAAGACTGTAGTTGATTAAAATAAACTACCCAAACTAAAACCAATAAGTGTATCTTTTATTGAGTAAACAACAGGTACTTCGCATCAATATACAAGCAATGCAAATGAGCCAAAATCTTTTAGTAGAGCCAATTGTGATTAATATAAGAGTCTAAATATTTGTATTAAGTTATGATTACGCTGTGAGGAACTTTTTATTTTAGTCAAATAGACCAGAATTTAGATCATCGTCTATTGTAAGCTTAAGTTGGAAAGCATTCGGATCAGTTGCATATCTGCCAACATTTAGAACATAGGAACCTCTTGGTTGATCCCAACTGTGTGTTTTGGGATTTCGCTTTGCAAGTACTTCAGGTTGTACCATTATTTTAAAATTAGTTTGAGTACCAGCTTTAACTTCAAGTCGTTTAAATCCAACTAAACGGGGATGCCTTTCGGGTATTTGAGCATAGACCTGAATGACTTCAGCACCGTCTTTTTTTCCAGTATTTTTGAGAATTCCAGTGATCTCTATCAGATTCGACTTAGTTAGAGCCAATTTAACTTCTTTAATTTCAAAACTTGTATACGATAGACCGAATCCGAATGAAAATGTTGGCTCTTTTTTTGTTTTAATAAGATGCCACCAACCGTGGGAGTCGTCATATATAAAGTTAGAAGAATCTTTTTTAAAATAAGGATAATCTTTTTGATCTGAGGCAATGCTGTAAGGTAACTTTGCGGAGGGGTTTACCTGGCCAAATAAAATGTCTGCGAGTCCCTGTCCCGCCCTGCATCCACCATAAAAAGCTTGAATCAGCCCAGATACTTTGTCAACCCAAGGTCTCATTATTACAGCTCCGCCAGATTGAACTACCACTATGGTTCTTTTGTTAACTTTTGCAACAGTTTCAATTAAATCTATGTCAAACTGATGTAATAATAGTGAGTCTCTATCTCCTCCAATTCCAAATCCACCTTCGCTGTTATAAAGATGGTCAGGAGTTTTTGTAGAGATCTGATTTTCATTAAATTGTTTCCAGTTTTTAATTGTGGTTGGTTCATCTTCTTTTGGAAACAGTGCTGTTAGAGAAGGATCTTCAGGGAAAATAAATTCTCCTTCGTCTTCAAAATTGTAACCAACTACTACAATTGCTACGTTGGTCGAAGCCGCCAATTTTTCCACTTCAAAAAGGTTTCTCCCATCATTAAAGATAACTGATGGTATTCTTTCTTTTATGCCTTCGAAAATTGTGGAACAGTCTGTGTCCCAAACGTCACTAGAGCCTCGATCTCCTAAATTAATACTGTCTGCAAGCCGTCCAAAAACTACAAGGTCAGATATTTCCAGAGAAATAGGAAGTACGGGTTCAGTATCGACTAATTCGTTTTTTAACAAAACCACAGAAGCTGAAGCTGATTCCCTGGCTAATTGACGGTGTTCATAACAACCTATTGTGGTAATATCAGGAGCTGGTTTGGTGAAAATTAGGCTGTGTCTAAGTAATGTGGCTAAAAATTCCGATACCAACTGACGCACTCTTGATATGTCCACAGTGTTGTTCGACAGTGCTTGTTTAAGGTGAGTCATTCTGATCATACGATAGGGCATTTCAATGTTCAGTCCAGCGTTGACAGATTTTTCCGCATCCCTAATTCCAAAGATCCAGTCACTTATAACAATTCCGTTAAATCCCCATTCATTTCTCAGTATTTCAGTAAGAAGCTCGCTGTTTTCTCCACACCATTTACTGTTTAAAGAGTTGTATGCTGTCATAACTGATGCGACCTTTTCTTGGACAATCCTTTTAAATTGCGGAAGATATAACTCGTGGAGCGTCACTTCGTCGACTTCTATATTTACCTTAAATCTGGAGTTTTCCATAGAGTTGCAAGCAAAGTGTTTTACACAAGCCATTACATTCTTTTGTAGCCCCCTACACATTGCAGCACCCATTTCACCAACATGAAACGGATCTTCACCGTAGGACTCTTGAGCTCTGCCCCATGCTGGATGTCTAATTAAGTTTACGCATATTGCGCCAGTTATTGTGGCACCTGCACTTCTGAGCTCTTTGCCAATAGCTTCGCCAATTCGCTCTTCTAGCTCTGGATTCCACGTTGCCCCTCGCGCTATAGCAACTGGAAAACAAGTTCCGTTTCCGATTACCGCACCTCTCGGACCGTCTGCAAATGCAATACCAGGTATTCCAAGCTTATCGATATTTCCCGCCAAAAAAGGGGCTTTATGATAACCACCGTTAGCTAAAAACCTTAAACCAGCTAGAGCAGGTGAATCTCCATCCAAACACCAGAGCAGATCCTCTTCAGACATAGTTTCAACCAGCTGTTCTGCAGCTTCTTCTGCCGATATGTCTTCTTTTAAAGCTTTTATACAGTCACTAAAATATTGATAACTTATTTATCATCACCTCAAGATATGAAGAACTTAATTTCTGCTGTTACTGTTATATAACTGATTCATATCCTACAATCTTATTTAGTCTCACATCCGAAATAAGTTAGATTTTAACTCTTAAATTTTTTGAAAATATTTATTGCAGATAAAATAACAAAAAATAATTAGGAGTGCTTACAAAAAGATCAAAAGCGTAAAAATTAACTTAAGGTACTGTTATTAAAGGTACATTGTTTATACCTGTAATACTGAATGTCGTAGTATTGCTTGCAGCCTGACCGTAGATTGAAGAAGATACACCTTGATCGTAGGTTAGAAGGACTCCAGAACTGTCTGCTATGCATGCTGAGATATTTGGGGCAACTGCTCCAGTAACTGCGGGTTTTGTAACCCAAATGTGGCCAGTTAAACCAGCCTGTGTACATGAGCTGGTTTTCACAAGCTTTACTCCCGACACTTTAGTAAGACCTATGAAGCCTTGAACCATACCCGGATAGCCTGACTGTGCATAAGAATCTGCAGGACCTGATTTTTGCCAAGAGTAGGTTACTTGGGTTCCTGAGACTGTCGGCGTATAAAGATATTGGCTGCCGTTTATGTTGATCGAAGTTGAGCTATTCGAATTTGCCGATGTGGATCCTGCTGAAGATTGCTCCCAATCTGAAGGCGAGTGAACCTTTAAGATAACAAGTGACTTACCGTTTTCAGTGATCTGTGCGGTATAGTTGGTCAGAGATCCCAGTTTGCTTAAGTTTAAGCCTGCATATGATCCAACAGAAGATGTTCCTGAAGCCTGACTGGTAGTTGCCGAACTGTTTTGGTTAGGCGAACTGCTAGTAGTTTTTGTAGATGAGGAGCTACAGGCTGCCATAACCAAAGAGATAAGAATCGCAAGGCAAATTTTTGCAACATTACTCGGTCTCTTTAATTGCAATAGAAATTTGTTGTTTAGAACAAAAGAATTCATTAGTTTTAACATGGTTAACAAGCCTTTCAGTATGGTATACGTAAGTTACTATTTTATCAGCTACAGATAATTGTTAGAACCTAGGTGACTCTTTTAAAATTAAATGATTGTAAATTATATTGAATCTAAACGTATAGAGGCAGATATAAAATGTGGCATTTAACCTTATTTCGTTAGATGAGTTTAGTAAACTTTAATGAATACTAAATTCGAGGTCAAAACAAGTTGCCTAAAAAGTGATAGTACGTTTGTCGATTATTTAATTGAGCTTATAGTAAGACATAAGGTCGATGGGCGTACTGTAAAGATAGGTAATAGTCAATACTCATAACAAATGGTAATGTTATAAATTTATAAGTAGCAACACAAATTAATTAAAACAGAAAAATATAAAAAAGTAAAAAATTATGTACGATTCAATGCCTCCATTAGAAATAGACTTAAACAGTAAATATATAGCAGAGATGTATACTGATGTGGGAAGAGTAGACATTCAGTTGGATCCAGAAGTTGCTCCCTATACCGTTAACAGTTTTATATTTCTTGCCAAAAACGGATTTTATGACAATACGGTATTTCATAGAGTAATTAAGGATTTTGTAGTTCAAGGAGGTGACCCCACAGGGACTGGAAGAGGGGGACCCGGTTATAATATTCCAGACGAATTTCCTGGGGCGCCAAACTTGTTTCAAGTGGGATCGGTGGCGATGGCAAATACGGGACAACCAGATTCCGGAGGAAGCCAATTTTTTATTGTTGTAGGTTCACACGGCACCACCTTACCCCCAAAATATACTATTTTTGGCAAAGTTATTTCGGGAATGAGTAACATTCACCATATCGCCCTTGACGGAGCATCTTCAGATCAGTCGGGTGCCCCTAAAGTATTACACAAAATAGAATCTATATCCATACAGAAAAAAGAGAATTTAACCTGATAATTAAGCAGTAAATAATTCGTTTTAAGTCAAATGATGTACGAGAAAACGAAATAACGGTCAAAAACTTATTTATTCAAATACAGTTAGATTCAAATACAGTTAGATTCAAATACAGGTGAATAAAGTATAGTGACAATTAAGGTTGAAAATTAGTTGTTTTTGCAGCAAATCAGTTTTGAATTAGATAGTTACAAGTCTGTAAAGTTAAATATCTATGCAGTATTAATTTGTTAAATAACAGGGCAGTAAAATTTCAAGAAAATGAAAAAAACCTAAAAATTTTAGAGTATCTACTAATTGACCCGTTAAAATGCGAAAACTTATATTTAGGCTGACTATACTGCCAGCTATAATTTTGTTGTTTATAGTTATTACAGTAATAATCGTTGTTAATTTCAAAAGTAACAACAAAAACTCCAACACATCTTCTAATGACAAGGTTTTGATGGTGGGCAACTATGGTGGATATGATTCAAAATTTCAGACGATTCAAGCAGCAATAGATGCAGCGGTTCCTGGTGACTATATTCTTGTGGCACCAGGACAGTATTATGAGAATTCAAACGGATTAAACGGTATAGTTTTAAATAAGCCAAATATACATTTAATCGGACTTTCGGATAGTTCTGTAATAATTAGTGGAGAACCGCTTCAACCCAGGTCAAAACCATGTACGGTAGCTACTTCGGCTCAGCAGCCAAACTATTCTATACCTCAGGCTTCAAACGGAATAACAGTTCTTGCAACAAATGACAGTTTGGAAAATTTAACCGTTTGCAACTTTGTAACAAGTAACATTTCCTCTGGCGGTGCCCAAATAAATGTAATAAACACTGGATCAGGTTTCCCGATTAAATTGAATATATCAAATGTAAATTTGACTAGTAATTTTCAGATTTCAAATTCACCTGTGACCACCTTACCTTCTGCTGTATTCGGAATTAAAACCGAAGGTACTGTTAGCGTAAACATAAACAACTCTAACCTCTACAATCTTTCTGGAGCTGGGATTTATGTTAAAAACTGTACGAGATGTACTTTTAATATAAACAACGTTACGGTTGCTAACTCTTTTTCCGGGGTAGTTTTTGAAGGTGATTCTGGTATGTTTAGGGTTACAAATTCCAACTTTGATAATAACTTCAGTGGCTTGGACTTGTTAAGTAACAATCAGGCAGAATTACTTGTTAATAATGTTTGTGACTTTATGCAACAAAGTAATTCAACAGACACAAATAGTTGGTGTTTTATAATTAAAAATAATAAATTTATTGAAACCAATTTAAGTTCGGTTCCGTCGGTAACTAATTTTAATATTTCAAATATTTCGAATCAATCCAATCCTGGTGGACAGCTTCCGAGCTCAAATACTTATGATCAGTTTAATTTAAACGGAGCATTTCCGAATTTACCTTATGGAATTGGAATAGGAATTTTGGGTTCTCGTGGCGTAACGGTCAGCAATAATAGTTTTTATGGTAACAACTTGTGGGCTTTAGTTTCAGCTGATATTTTTGTTCCGATAAACAGTAGCAGTTGTAATAATAAAAATCCTAATTTCGAGAGTGTTTGTGCAGAAATATCAGATGAACTTGCTGTTCAAAATAACATAGACAATGGACAAGTTGGTCTTGCATCGAATTTAAAGCCATTTCAAGCTCTTTCTTTGTCAAATAGAAAAAATATATGCATCTTAAATAATTCGTTTATTAACCTAAAAGATCACTTAAAATCAGATAACTCTCAAGATTGCAACGGCTCAAACCAAACGCTATTTTCAGCTTATGGGCTTATTTTAAACTGTATCTCAACTGGAAACTGTTCATCTACGGCTGTCAATTTGGCTGATGCACAGTATAAACTGTTCGGTACGGCATTGGGAGAAAATGTGAGTGGATTAGATTCGGCTTTAGTTCAACAAGTATCAGCAATTAAATTTAATCCTACAAATACCTTATTGATCAATTCTCCTCCTCCCACAAATCTGAATTTTTGCAGATTCGTACCTGCAAACCGGTGGTGTAAAAATTAAAGTTACAACGTATGTAAATTAACCAGAAATAAAGTTGTAGGTAAACGGAGCGGTCGTTGGAGCGATACTTCCCAGTGTTTTTGAAGAGTTCTGCACCGAAATAGACAAATTAGCAGATCCGATTTGCATAGTAACGTTCGACAAGTTGCTAAACGTTTTAGTCTGATTAGAAACTAAGACACCTTCAAAGATTACACTTGAATTTGAATTGTTTACAACTTCTATCCAAGGAGTTCCAGTAGACGCAACTTCTAAATTAAAACTGCTAGAAGAAATTTGGTACGTAGCACTTGAGGAAGATTGATTTGTTAGCTTAAAGTTTGCGTTGTTATTTGAAGTTTTTTGTATAATTGTCGGAGCTGTAATGGGAATTGTGGTCGGAACTAAAGTTGGAGTATGTAGTGACTGAAACCATGAAGGTTTCGAATGTTCTAATATAGTTCCAATTAAACCTACGAAAACTAGAAAAATAGCCACAAAAAGAGTTAATTTTATTGGCATAGGCGTACTGGACCTTTGATGTATTACAATTTGTCGCCTCTGCTGTTTATTTTTGGTAGGTGGTTGACCAGCAGGTTGAACCATGGGGACTTCTGCTGTTTTATTTGTATTGTAAATCGGGCTTCTAGTTTGGAAAGATGAACGTGAAACTGTCGTATCGGTGGAATTTGAACTTAAGTTAGATGTTTCATCATTGCCAATTTGATCTGCTGAGTTTAATATACTTTCTGGATGTTGCGACAGGGTATCTAAGAGCTTGAGCGCAAGCATATCTCCGTTTAATTTCAAAGCCTTTGCATATTGTCTTAATGCGGTCAATACCGCAAGCTGGGAAGGAAAAATGTCAAACTGTTCTTCTTCTAAGGCAGCCAATTGAGATGCAGGTATTCCCAACGATCGTGCAATATCTGTTATTTGGAGTTCTTGCCTAGTTCTTTCCAGACGTAGAATCTCACTTACGGGTAAGTCGACAGGTTTATTTTTTCTGCCAGGTTTGCCAGATTTTGCGGTTGAGCCAAACATTCTTTCTTTCGTAAGTTTTCTTTAATTAGGTATAGTATCGTTATTGTGGTCAATTTTGTAACTGAAATTTACCTTAATATAATTGTACATTTAATAGAATTTAAATGTTGCACAAATGAAGTTAAAAAGTTAGAACAGATTTAATTAACTAGAAATAGGTGACCCAAGACACATATAGCTGACATTAAGAGACGATATTGTATAAAGATTGATTAAAGAAGGTATTGATATGGAAGAGAGTAGTTCAAGCAAAAATCATGAATTAGGACATACCCATGTGGTTTTTAATGGCAAAGCAGAATTAGAGCTAGACCAGTTGGCTGCAATTCAACCAGGAATGGCAAGATTAATGGCTGAGATATCTCCGAGAATGTCTACATGTTGGTGGGCGACAAAATACGGTAATATCGAATTGGCCAAGTATCAAATCAGCGAAACAGCGAAACTCCTTAAAACCTCTGTCGTTGTTAGACCAAAATACAGTCAAGATATGACTGAATTTATAGACAATCATATTACACGATTAAAAAATCTGCTGACAGAAAATAAAATCGAGGAGTTTTTCAAAGAATTTGAAACAATGGTAGTTTCCATAAATAAGTTACACGAAAAATATAATAAAGGATTCATTGTCTGGAAAGTTTCCGACAGTCCACCAGAAAATCTGGATCTAAATCACAGTTAGTTAATTTGTCCCAAACAATGCTTTAATAGATTTAGCTAAAAATTCGTTTTTCTTAATCTGGGAAGCAATTAGAGACGAGAGCTCATATTTAAACTCCTCAAAAGTAAGGTCCTTAGCTAATGTGGAGTCCTTTGATTTTCGTTTGGATATAAGAAATTCAAACTCCTCCCCTTTTTTCAATATCGCCTTTAGTCTGATGTTATCTAAATCTATTGTAAATGAGCCAACCTTAAACTCGTCGGCAAAATTTAAGGTTGGGCCTATACTTTTTTGATTTTTAAACTCAATATCTACTTTGTTGGGAAAAACGGCGATTAGATTTGCCGAAAGTAAATCTAAAAAGTTAGTAGTATCCAGAAATTCAATCTCAATGCGCGAGGCGATAGAGTTTGTAAGTTTTTCAATTTCTCTCGGGTCGGACCCCGATTTGTCTTTCTTTGAGGACATATGTTCTCTCTGGTTATTTTTTAGGGGTATTTTTACTGATTAAAAAATCTAATGTTTAGAAATTCACCGCTTTAAATCTGCATTTTAATATTCTAAGCTCTATAAGTTTTAATACTATAAGTTTTACTAACTTAAAATTTAAAGATAGTACTATTCGGTGTGGCGATATAACAAAAATGAGCCAGTCGACGACGAAACGATTTGGTTTTGGTTATCTATGATTTGTGCTGTTCCGAAGCCTATCTGTTTAGTGAGCCTGATTACTTTCCCAGTAAATTTGTACTCAGTATTGATTACAGCTGCTCTGATAAGATCTGTTTTCATCTCGATTGTAGCTTTTGTTCTATCCTTACCGTCCAGATTTGCATTTATTGCGAAGTTCATCGCAGCATCTAAAATTAAACTGTGAATCCCCGCTTGAGCAGTGCCGTGAGGATTACAGGCTAATTCAGTGGGCGTCCATGTACCGCTACAAAATGCCATACCGTCTTCATTTAATCCGTACTTTTTAAAACTTGCTCCGACTGATTCTATAATTGGCATTCCGCCATTTCCTAGCCAACGATCCATATCTTTCATGAAAAAATGTTAACATTTTTGAGACACGAGTATAAAATTTTTATATGGATTTGAATTATTCTTGGTTTGGTACTAAATTACTGATTAGTAACTTATAATAAAGTAACCATTTAAACAGCAGTTATTTAAACAGCAGTTATTTAAAGTTAGTGTAAGCATATTAATCAAATAAAATTGAACTTACACACTTACATAAAAAATTGATAACAAGTTAAAAAAGGAGATAATATATGGCAGATGCAGTAATAGTAGATGCGGTGCGCACGGCTGGAGGAAAAAGGAACGGAAAGTTAAAGAATTGGCATCCGGCAGATTTGTTAGCCGAAGTGTTGTCTGCTGTCATCAAGAGAAATGATCTGGATCCTGCACTAATTGAAGATGTAATAACAGGCTGTGTAATGCAGGTGGGAGACCAAGCTTTAAATATTGGGAGAAATGCGGCTTTGGGCGCAGGGTTCCCCGAAAGTGTGTGCGGGACTACAGTGGACCGTCAGTGTGGATCTTCACAGCAAGCAGCACACTTCGGTGCTCAAGGGGTAATGGCTGGAGCCTATGATATTGTAATAGCTGCTGGAGTTGAGACTATGACGAGAGTTCCAATGGGAGCGTCCATCTCCTCTGGGGTCGGTTTTCCATTTGGAACAAATGTTACAAGCAGATACAAGCTTGTTCCTCAGGGAATTTCAGCTGAGATGATCGCAGATCAGTGGGGTTTGACCAGGACGGATTTGGATGAATTTGGTGCTTTAAGTCAACAAAGAGCCGCAAGAGCTACAAACGAACACAGGTTTGATAAAGAAATTATTCCGATTGACATCAAAGACGAAAATGGTCAAAAAACCGGTGAGCTTTTGACTCAAGATGAAGGAATAAGACCCGATACTACGGTTGAAACTTTGGGTAATTTAAAACCAGCATTTAAGCCCGAAGATGGAAAGGTAACTGCAGGTAACTCCTCGCAGATAACTGACGGAGCTTCAGCTGTGTTGATTATGAGCGAAGAGAGGGCTAACTCTTTAGGATTAACGCCGAGAGCCCGATTCCATTCCTTTGCGATATCTGGTGTAGATCCAGTTACGATGCTCACTGGGCCAATTCCAGCAACTAAAAAAGTTTTAGAAAAAGCTAAAATGTCTATGGATGACATCGATTTGGTTGAAATAAACGAAGCGTTTGCGTCCGTTGTTTTAGCATGGGAAAAAGAACTTAAACCAGACATGGAAAAAGTTAACGTAAACGGCGGAGCAATTGCCCTTGGTCACCCATTGGGAGCTTCTGGAGCTAAACTTATGGCGACTTTGCTGTGTGAGCTAGAAAGAACTGGCGGTCGCTTCGGTCTTCAAACAATGTGCGAAGGTGGCGGTATGGCCAATGCAACTATTATCGAAAGGTTGGGTTAGGTCGGTTTAATCCAACCCTTACCGTCGACGAAGTGCTTTACTATTTTTGCCGGCGAACCTGCAACGACCGAAAAATCTGGTACTTCTCCGGAAACTACGGCGCCAGCGGCAACAACTACGTTTTTGCCGATATAGGTTCCCGGTAAAATAACGCACTGAGTTCCCAACCATGAGCCTTTTCCAATATAGACCCCTTTGTCTTTTGGATACTGCTTCCAAATCGGTATAGTGATGTCTTCGTAACCGTGGTTTTGGTCTGTAATGTAAACATAAGGGCCGGTTATTACATCGTCGTCGATCTCTACGTGCATATGACCAACGATATGAGAGCCGCGACCAATCATGCATCTTGAACCGATCTGTACAATTTTGTCAAACAGTAATTCCTGATTGGGCATCATTCCGGCTGAGATTGAAACAAACGGTCCTATCATTGTGTCTTCCCCTATAGCAATTGCTTTTTTTCCGAAAATCGTTCCTGGCGGAAACGAGATGAAACTGCCATTCCCAAATGAGTTAAATTCACTTGCTTCTCTGTTCTTATTGGTTAACATTCCTATTTCGCAAGCGGCCTTATAACAGCGTCTTACGATGGGTCCTAGTAGGTGATACAAGTCTCTTTTGAAATTTAATTTGCTGTAAGCCATCGGTCGTTGGTAAATGTTTGTAAGCTGTAGATTAAAGTTCAGTATCTCAAATTATAAGTAATTGTTTACATTAAATCTGTTTGCAATACAGAAAGTTCAGTTCGTTAAGTTATACTTAAACATATTAGTGATTAAGAACTGATAATGAAAGTTTAACTGATAGTAGCTTCAGTCTGCATTTTTATTTCAGTTCTTAATTATTCTCACAACCTTAATTATTCTCACAACAAACTAAAGCTAAAGTATTGTCAACCGAGGAGGTTAACGATAGTTTAAGGTAAAAATACTTGCATTATGAGATCTAAGGGTATTTGAAAGATAAAAGTAAATAAAGGTAATTTCTACAGTAGCAATAGGGATGAGTTTTTGCAAAATTAGATAGCCATTTGAGAAAGGTTATACAGCAAAAGTTTCAAGGCTTACCATTTTGTCTATTTCGGTTTTGCAGTAAAGAACTTTCCTAAAAGTGGCAGTTCCGCAAACGATTCGGCCCGAGCTATGGCAATCGCTGTAGGAATTGCAAGTTCAACATTTTCGAACGCTACGTATCTTGGGAGCCACTCGGGGCCGTATTTATCGTTAAATTTCCAAAGAGACTCAATTTGCATGTCACCTGACATTTTTTTCAAAATCCACCGTTTTACAGTTTCAAATTTTCCTTCACCTGATTCTCCCGCCAAAACTGCACGCCAAGTTGCAAAGTTTAAATCCAATCCTTTAAAGTTTTTATCTTTTAAGTAAAAAATTGTAGAGCAAATTACGTAATCTATTAAGCCGTTCGGATGTGATTTGTCAGGATCTCGTCTCATTAAGTCAAGCGAATAACCTTTGATTCCTCGTGCTGGTACGTAGTGGCAGAAAGCCACTACGTTTCCCTTGTCGTCTTTGGCAACGGCTAGTAAAAGTCCTACATCCCTTGGGTCAAATATTCTTCCCAATGTCATGGAAAATCCACGTTCGGCGCCCCCTCGTCGGGTTTTTGGCATTAAAGCAAGGCAGCTTGCTTTAATCTCGTCAGTTACTTTTTGTGGATCGAAAAACTCTATGGTGTAACCATATTTTGCAATGCGGTTATAGGCCTGTCTTAAGGATTTAAATTCCCCCCCAGCCAACGAAAATGTTTGTAAGTCAACTACGGCTTCATCTCCAATGTATAAGGTTGATAAGCCTGATTTTTTATAGATCTCCAACCATTCCTCACTTGCTGCCATAACGCATATTGCCCAGCCTTGGGTATCAGCAAATTTCAAAAAATTTTGCCAAACCTGTATTCTTTGGCCAATAGGTCCGATGGGGTCTGGTGAAACTATGCAAACCCCCCCGTAAATTGCATACGCAACAAGAGAATCTTTGTAGATGAACTCCTTTTTATCATCTCTTAAAGCGAAGTAGTCTAAAGTATTTTCCCCATACTGTTCGACTATATCAAATGCCTTCGATACTGCTCTTTTGGCATGAAGCTTACTTTCAACGATTGGTCGGAAAGCTAATGCCAAAGCGATAACTATAATTGCGATGCCTAAAGTGGCAAACACTGGATTGACAAAATCCGAAATAGGATCGGGTAACTTGATGGAGTTAAAACCCACCATTCGTTCTAGACATGCCAACAATGTTCTTGAATATCCTGAATTAAATTTTGTGTGGTTTCTTCTGTTGTAGATATCGATTGCGATTTTAACTCCCACAGTACCGCTTAGAATAGCAAATAGCGTTCCCAACACCAAAGTTAATATTGCAGAATACATCGAAGACAAATCTGTTTTGGCTTGAAAAGACTCTTTATATAAAAGTAGAAAAATTAATACTCCCAAAGTTATTAAAGCCTCAATTTTACTTTGAGGTCGTAAGATATGGCCGACAAGAGATATTGTCAAGAAAACACAGGAAATTATCCAAGCTGACCTCTGTCCACGTCTGACAGCCCTTGCTAAAAAAAGCAAAATTAAACCTGTAATGCCCACTACAATGGCGGCTGGAACCTGTACGTTTAATGGGAAAAAGTTTCTTACGGTGGCTAACTTATAGCGAAGTGGCGGACTGGTTGCAGACAGAATGTCAATAATTGACATAATCGCCAGAACATAAGCTGCGATACGCCTTATCTTTTTGACATGGCTGAGCTTTTGACTTCTCTCTATATTAAAACTTACGTCGTCTAAGTATGCTGCGTCCGAATCCGAATTTGATGAGGTGACGGTTTCTTTTTTATTGAATTCGCTATTAGTTATTGTAGAACTCAAGGTAATTTTTGGTTCAGTTGTTTCAGTACCAGTTGTGTTAGTACCAGTTGTTTCAGCGTTAGATCTTTTTGAATGAAGAATGTTTGATTTAGGTAGATTGGAAGCTTTATCTGATTTGGTCTCGTTAGAGCCAACGCTATTAGTGTCCCCTGTTTGTAAATTGTTAACGTCAGTCAATTTTAAAAGTCAATTGTTAAGTCTATGGTGAAAGTAAAAGTATTAGTGATTCCAAATTACAATTTATATCTGTGTTTAGGTTATATCTGTGTTTAGGTTATATCTTTGTTTAGGAAATCTGTTCTTGATCAATAAGTTTAATTACATTTTAACCGCTTACATTTTAACCGTTAAATGTAAATGGTTTTAGGTAATATCCTTTGAAGTAACAGATACCGGTATATTTATTGAAGTAATAAATGTTAAGAAGAACGGACTTTAACATTCTTTAAAACTCTTTGTATTTGCAAAACGTGACGAATGCTGGTAATTTAGGATTTAGGATTAATTAAAATAGAAATATTAATATAGAAATATTAATTGAGACATAAGTATTAAAATCCGTCAGGACAAATACCATTTCTAAAATTGCGTATTTTTAAAGTCGCTTGTATTTAAAGTTATTTATTGTATAAAGGAGTGAGACAGAGGCCATCATGACCGATTCTACGAATACCAATCCAGCAATCGAAAACTATCTATTAGAGGAAAGATCGTTCGAACCTTCAGACCAATTTAAACAAAATGCAATAATCAAAGATGCAGCCATTTATGAAACTGCAGACAAAGACTATTTGAAGTTTTGGGAACAACAGGCAAATCAACTTCACTGGTTTAAGCCTTTTGATAAAGTTTTGGAGTGGAATTTACCTTTTGCGAAATGGTTTTTAGGGGGAACTTTAAATGCCAGTTACAACTGCTTAGACCGACACGTAAATAATGGATTAAAAGACAAGATTGCCTACTATTTTGAAGGTGAACCGGGCGATAAAAGGTCGATGACGTACGGTGAGCTATTAGATGAGGTCGAAAAGTTTGCTACAGTTTTGGTTTCCTTAGGGGTAAAAAAGGGTGACACGGTAGCTATATATATGCCGATGATTTTGGAGCTCCCAGTTGCTATGTTGGCATGTGCGAGGTTGGGAGCAGCCCATTCGGTTGTTTTTGGTGGATTTTCGGCATCCGCATTGAGCGACAGGATTAATGATGCTGAATCCAAAGTCGTAGTAACTGCAGACGGTGGGTTCAGAAGAGGTGTAGTTGTCCCACTTAAAGACAATGTAGACGAAGCTATAAAGAGTTCGCCTGTTGTTGAATCGGTTGTAGTGGTAAAGCGTGTTGGTGATAAGCACCCGGTTACAATGTTGGAAAACAGAGATTATTTTTACCACGATTTGATGTCTCAAGTTACTGAAAGAATTGGTGCAGTTGAGGTTGACTCTGAAAATCTTTTATTCTTGCTCTACACATCGGGGACAACGGCAAAGCCAAAAGGAATTATGCACACTACTGGAGGGTACTTGACACAGGTAGCCTTTACTCACAAAGCAGTATTTGACCTTCACGCAGACTCCGATATATACTGGTGCGCAGCTGACATCGGGTGGGTAACTGGACACAGTTATATCGTTTACGGACCCCTTGCCAACGGTGCTACTGGAGTTATATATGAAGGAACGCCTGATTTTCCTGATAAAGACAGATGGTGGTCGATAATAGAAGAATACAAAGTTACAATTTTGTATGCTGCTCCAACTGCAATCCGAACTTTTATGAAGTGGGGAATCGAGTATTTAAAGAAACACGACTTATCTTCATTGCGTCTATTGGGGTCGGTAGGTGAACCGATAAATCCGGAGGCGTGGATGTGGTATCGGGAAAATGTCGGGCTTAACAAATGTCCTGTCGTAGATACTTGGTGGCAAACGGAAACTGGATCTATAATGATTTCTCCTTTGCCGGGTATTACAAAGACCAAACCTGGTTCAGCAACCTTTCCTTTACCAGCAATTGGAGCTGAAGTGGTAGATGACACTGGAAAGAAAGTAACTTTGGGAGGTGGATACCTAACTTTAACTAGGCCGTGGCCCTCTATGCTAAGAGGTATCTATAAGGATCCTGAACGTTATCAGCAGACATATTGGTCTCGGTTTGATCAGAGGTATTTTGCGGGAGACGGTGCAAAGGTGGACGAAGAAGGATATCTGTGGTTATTGGGAAGAGTCGATGACGTTATGAATGTGTCGGGACACAGAGTTTCAACCACTGAAGTCGAATCAGCTTTAGTAGATCATTCTGCTGTGGCTGAGGCCGCAGTTGTGGGAGCTAACGATGCAACTACGGGACAGGCCATCATAGCTTTTGTAACTTTAAAATCTACCGAATCAGCTTCACCGGAAAAAGGAGAAGAGCTTAGAGCACACGTGGCTGAAAAAATAGGTCCTATTGCGAAACCGAAAGTTATAATTTTCACAGAAGACTTACCGAAAACTCGAAGTGGAAAAATTATGAGACGGCTATTGCGGGATGTAGCCGAAGGCAGAAATTTGGGAGACACTACAACATTGGCTGATCCCAAAGTAGTTGAAGAAATAAAGCAGAAAGCCGCTTTAAACACTTCTGAAGATTAACTTTTATTTAGCTTTATCTTTGACTTGAAGTGCGAGCGAGTTTACACAGTATCTCAATCCTGTAGGTTGCGGACCATCATTGAATACATGCCCTAGATGTCCTCCGCAGGTAGAACACATTATTTCTGTGCGTACCATAAAATGAGACTTATCGGTATTAGTTTTTATAGACTTTTCATCGACTGCTTCATAAAAACTGGGCCAGCCTGACCCTGATTCAAATTTAGATTTAGCGTCAAATAGTTCTGTTCCACAGTTGGCGCATACAAAAATTCCGTTTCCGTGATAGTTTAGGAATTTACCGCTAAAAGGAGGTTCAGTTCCTTTGTTAAACAATACTTCTTTTTGTTCAGCAGTAAGATTCTGATTTACAATATCTTCATCATTTACATCTTCAGCACCAGTATTGACGTTATTGGCATTTATTATGCTGTTACTATCGACACTGTTTGACTTTTCGATTTTGTCGTTCAAAGAAGTTGACCTCCCCTAATTTTTTATGCTACAAATTTCTAATGTTTAGTTATAAAAGTTAGAATATAACAATAAAAATATAACAATAAAAACATAACAATGAAAGCTGAGTACTTAAACCTTTGTAATCAATTTAATTTCTCAGCTTTCTGTTTAATCCGTATTTGTTCTAATACTAATTAGCAAACTGGTTGAGCTGTACTGGTTTTGATGGAGACTCCCGATATGTGCAAGGATAGAGTTATGTCAGAAACAAAAAAACCAAAAAGGGTATTTACCCCAGAATTTAAAAATAGGGCAGTTAGAATGGTTGCCGAAATAAAAGAAGTACCAGGTGAAGGCTATGGCGCAATTACCCGTGTATCTAATCAGTTAGGAATTTCTAAAGGTTCTTTAAGGAATTGGATTGCAGAAGATGAGGCAATTAAAGCAGGTCGTAACGGATTATCAAATGATGAACGAGACGAACTACTTAGACTTAAACGAGAACTTAAAGAGCTGAAAAGGGCAAATGATATCCTAAAGGCTGCTGCGGGTTTTTTCGGGGCGGAGCTCGACCGCCTTCACAAGTAATTAGTTTTATTGATAATTATCGCCATAAATGGGGAGTCGAGCCAATTTGCAGAGTTTTGGAATTTGCTCCTTCAACGTATTACGCAGGCAAATCACGCAAAAGATCTGATAGAGACTTACGTCATGATGACCTTAAGTTGAAAATTAAGCAGGTATTTGAAGAGAGCGGTTCACGCTATGGAGTGAGAAAGGTTCACTTGGAGCTACTTAGACAAGATGTAGTAGTGGGACGTGACCAGGTAGCCCGTCTTATGAAAGAGCTGGGACTTAAAGGAATAACAGCTCCGAAGAAAAAGAAGGTGGTGACTACGGTCTCGAATATAAATGATAAGCGGCCATTAGACCTTCTTAATAGGGACTTCTATTCAGATGCCCCAAATAAAAAGTGGGTTGCTGATATAACCTATGTCTTAGTCAACAAGACTTTCTTATATGTCGCATTTGTTATCGATGTCTACT
>JAJYVQ010000193.1 GCA_021791915.1 Actinomycetes bacterium
ATATAATCTGCCTGTTATCCATTCATTTACGACATAGTTTAAATGAAGACAATGTTTAAATGTAGACATTGTTTAATAACGATTTTGATTTTAAATATATATAATTTTCTTCCTGAAAAACTTATTTGCGAAAAGTTTTTTCTAAAAATTTAATTATTGGAAACTTAACTTCGACAGAGCTGCTTGCAGAGAAGTTGCGTAAGCCTGAGATGTGTATGTAGCTCCAGACACTCCGTAAATATTTGCACTCTGTGCAGATAGCACTTGGGATCTTAACATTGGAGCTACTTGACTTTCTATTGAGCCCGAGTAAGAGTCAGCAACTTGCAGATCAACAACCTGTACATTTTTGATTTTATTGCTACTGATTGTAACTTTGACTGCGAGCTCCCCATATCCGTACTGTTCAATCGGTCCTGTTGCAGTTTTAGTACCGATAGTTGGAGTATTAGTAGGGGGGACGGTCGTGGGAGTAGTTCCAGTATTACCGGTATTACCTGTATTACCAGAAGAACCTGATGGTGTCGTAGTTTGCGACGGTGAACTCGAGGGAGGATTATTGGTGGGTTGTTGATTGGTCTTATTTAAAGAGCCACCTAACAGCTGTTTATGTGCGCTTGGATGCAAACCCAAAACACTCAGAAATCCTACTGCGACTGCCGCAATTGACATAACTATTTTTTTCATATTTTAACTTATTTAGTCCTTTCTATAAACTGTAAACTTCGTAATGAATGTAGTCATCGTTGATACCTAATGAATGCAGAAGATACAAAGTATAATCTATAAATTCCTGCGAACCACTTACGAACACATCCCTTTTAAACAAATCCGGTACTAATTTTTTAATCATTGCACCGTTAAAATTTATGTCGGCTCTACTACCTATAACTTCATGCAATACTCCTTTTTTGAGCTTTACTAAATTAAGTATTTCGTCATGCAGTACTAACTCATCTTTAATTGCAGCTCTATTTATAACAACTGGTTGTGATTTGGTGGGCAAATCTTCTAATAACGATCGCAGTGCGGTCATACCGATGCCTCCTGAAATTAGTAAAGCTTTTCTGGTGAGTTGTCTGTATTTAGTAAAAACCCCGTAAGGACCTTCAACATAGACTTTTGTTCCAGCTCTCAAGTTAGAAAGTTCTGAGGTGTAATCTCCCAAATTTTTAACGGTTAATCTAATAAAGTTGGTATCGGGTATGGAGGATATTGAAAATGGATGTGCTTGCCACCACATTTTTTTTGTTAAAAACCTCCAGTAGAAAAACTGACCTCCTTGAGCTTTTAGCTTTTGTAAATTGTACCCAGTACATATTATTGAAGTTACATTATCAGCAACAATTTGCACTTGGTGGACTCTTATATTATGGTACAAATTTTTATAAATTGGAATTGCAAATCTAAAAGTAAATATAATAACCGCTACGAGTATCCAAACTAACGCCCATAAGTGAGTAGCCAATGGATGGCCCACAAATGCCGGACCGAGACCGATGATATGAGCAAAAGATATTATCATCGCAATATATAAAAGTAAGTGTACGGACCACCAAGTTTCTCTTTTAATTCGTTCGCGGATGTATTTTATCGTGAGGATTCCGGCTATTGCCATGAAAATAAAACCTATTATGGCTGCAAGTAAGTTAGGAAAAGAACTTATGAACGTAGACAACTCATGAAATACATTTGTCTTTGCTGCCTGAGCGTATCCAATTGTTGTTAAAACCACATGGGCGGCGATCAGAGTTAGTGGCCAAGGTCCTATTTTTCTGTGCCAATGGATAAGCTGATCCTGACCTAATACTTTTTCCATTATGTAGTTTCGGCTTATTAAAATAAGCATGATGAGTGCAAGATAAGTACCGACCATTGCCGTTAGATTACCCAAAAACATTGATTTGCCTCCGGGTGCATCAAGTTCACTTTTAGTTACTGTAATAAAAGTCAGCCCTAAAACTGCCCCTAATCCCAAACTAAATACTAGGATTAGTGCCAAAGAAACAGTGTCTACGGTCTTTTTGGTAGGTTTTAGCCTGCTATCGGAAATAACAGGGTTGTTTATGCTGATTTGTGATTGAGTCACCGAAGTTGTCATTTAATTAAATTTAACAAAACTTTTTTTATATTATCCTGCATAAACCTAAGTTTTGAGGAAAAATTAAGGAAATTATAGGATAATTAACTTAATTTGATATTTATATAGCTACATTATTTAAGTTTTTGAGCGACAAATAACTGTATGTCTTATAATGATTAGTTCATTTACTGGATTTATGCATTGATTTATTTAAATTATTGTAATAAACTGTAAGAATATTTACAGTTAATAAAGGATAAAATGTCAGGGAATACTAAATTTAATAAGTTATCTTTATCGCTAATAGTTGGGATTATCGCACTGTTGCTTGCAGCATGTTCAAGTAATTCGTCCAACGGTTATAGTGCTTCTTCTACTACAAGCAAGACTAATACGCCTACAACTGTCAAGTCTGCAGATTTCCTGCAACTAAAAAGTTCTTCTTTCGGCAATATTATCGTAAGTCAGTCAAAAATGACGTTGTATATGTTGACAGCAGACACTGCAACAAAAAGTGCTTGTACGGGATCTTGTTTAAACATTTGGCCGCCAGTTACTTCACCAGCAGTAGTGAACGTCGGATCGGGTCTTAATAAAAAACTTGTAGGACAGATAACCTTGGCAAATGGATTAAACCAAATTACTTACAACGGTCATCCTCTTTATACTTTTTCTGGTGACGGACAGCCTGGACAGTACAACGGGGAAGGGCTTTCATTTCCGGCAGGTAGTTCATCACCTAAAGGACATTGGTATGTAATAAATGCCTCGGGCAACCCAGTAACTTCAGGATCTGCTTCTTCGAGTTCGGGTAGTTCAGGTTATTCCTACAACGGTTAGGTTAGAAAACAACTAAATCAATCTATAATCTACTAGAAATGTCTTAACTGTAGACATTTCCGTAGTAACTTCTCAAATGTATTTGCAAATTAATTTGTTTTGGTTGAATAAATTTTAAATTTCAACTAAAGTTAGCCAATATGGAAAATAAAATTTCATTGGTTGAAAAACTCGGATACACAAAAGATACCAAATTGTTGATACTAAACTGCGATGACTTGGGATCTTCAAATAGTGCAAATACTGCAATAAAAGAGTGTTTTGATAAAAAATGCGTAACTTCTTCTACTTTAATGGTGCCGTGTCCTTGGGCTGTAGGGGGCTACAAGTTTACTAGCGGATATGATATTGGTGTACACCTAACCTTGAATTGTGAATGGGACAATTATAGATGGTCACCTTTAACGAAGGCCAAGTCACTTAGAACTCAAGACGGAGGATTTTATAAGACTGTACCCGAGCTGTATCAAAATGCTGATTTAAAAGAGGTACGAACTGAGCTTAAAGCCCAAATACAGCAAGCTTTGGATTGGGGAATAGATATTACTCATCTTGACTCTCACATGGGACCTTTGCATTTTAGAGAGGATTATTTTAGGGTATATTTGGATCTTGCAGTGGAATTTCAACTTCCAATTAGGATGCCAAACGCTGAATTTCAAGAAATTTTGGGATTCAATTACAGACAAATGGCACAAGAAAAAGGAGTTTTATCTCCCGATAATTTTGCATTTGTAGTTGATGGAGTGGGGAGCCGTCAGACTGTCATTTCTCTTTTGGACGATATGCCCAACGGGGTAACCGAGTGTTATTTTCACCCCGCTAAAGACACCGAAGAACTTAGAGCCATTGGTGATGATTATGATAAGAGGATTGATGACTTCAAGTTATTGATAGATGATAGTTGTTTTAGAGAGCAGATCAAGAAGTTGGAAATCGGCTTGATTGGATATCGGGAAATTAGAGATGTCATGAGGAAAAGCTGAAATTTATTTTCAAATGTTTATTCCTGCTTTTCTTGCAGCAATTCCCATTAGGTTCAAAGTGAATCTTTAAAGCGATCTGTAAAAGTTGACGACCTTCCTTCAGATACTGTAACCAAAAAAAGAGCCCCCTTGAGAGGCTCTTGGGCTTCGAAACCAACATGACCATTTTTAAACCGTCGATCTTTGCTT
>JAJYVQ010000194.1 GCA_021791915.1 Actinomycetes bacterium
AAATCATACCCCGTTGCAAAATCCAACTCCAGAAGAAAACAACCTATTAAACACTATTGGCAACGGAAGCATACCTTTTATAGATATTGGCGGAAGTTGGTACTCTGCGGCAAACTACGATCCTCAATTGCTTCAAGGATTAAGCCATAAAACTATTGCGTCAAACTTAAGTAATCCTAATACTCAATCGACTCAGGCAATCATTGGAAGCGCTAACTACCTTACAGCCACTATATGTTCTATTGACAATAATCAGCCAGGAAGAATTTGTAACTCTTCGGGTGTACTGGCTGCAAAAAATAGTCTTAAAATTACTCCGTAATTTCTAACTAAATCAATTTGTCAGAACTTACGAACAGTCAATTCAATCGTTCGAACAAAATCAAACTCAATCTTTCAATTTAACCAAGAAGATAAACTACACTAATCATAAGTTCGAACAAACCAAAAAAGTTTATATCTTACGATTGATTGTTTCTTAAATATTACCGTAATGGTGATAAATGGACAAAAAGATAACTTTCTGAAAACGACTGAAATTATTTGGTCGTAATCACTTTATTTAGTTATAATCTCGAACTATCTAAACTTATTGCTTAAATTCTTGACACTACGTAAATTTCACTAAGTCAATTCCCCAATATAGATTTTTCTGTGTAGATTTTCCTGTGAGGATGTTCCTGTATCAATTTCACTGTGTCAATTTCACTGTGTCAATTTGTAAGAACACGGTAATTTAAAGGTTGTATTTGATGCTTCGGCAATTTAAGCTATAAATAGTTTCAAGAATTTTGCTAAAGATAGATTATTTACTGACGAAATAACCTGCAAAATACAATTAAAAATGAGCAACATAAAATTTTACTTGCAGTGTCCGTAATCTTTAAGTATTCAAGTTTCCTTAAAACTAAATTAAAGCATACTTACTGCTTCCACAAATAATCAAAAATTTGTGTAGACTCTATATTGTGGCAAACGCAAAAAAAAATAATAGTAATAGATCAAAAAATAATTCATCAAACAGAAATTCGGCTACAAGGAATACTCCTTCTAAAAAACCAAACAGCACAAGTTCAAAAAACTCAAGAACTGTTTCAAATAACAGAAATCCCAGACAGGGTTGGCAGCCGCCAAAAAAATCAAATGTGCCGTTAATTTCTTCAATTGTGGGTGGGATTTTAATTGTCATCATTATTGTTGTATTGATAATAGTTAGCAGCTCTTCTTCTAGCAATCAGGACACAGCGATAACGCCTGCTCCAAAAGATATCGTGACTGCGATTACCCAAGTTCCATTGAGTCAGTACAATCAGATTGGAACTGGGGGATCATTGGTATCTGGTCTTCCTAGTAAAATCAAAAGCTCTCCATTGGTACTAAACAACAAACCCGAAGTTCTGTATATGGGTGACGAATGGTGTCCCTACTGTGGGGCAGAAAGATGGGCTCTTATATTGGCACTTTCTAGATTTGGAACAATTTCAAATCTATATACGGCATTTTCTTCTGGCACAGACGTATATCCTAATACTCCCACTTTTTCCCTAGCTAAAGTTAATTACAGCTCGCCGTACATATCATTTGTCGCAGTTGAAATGCAAACAGTAAATCATACCCCGCTACAAAATCCGACTTCACAAGAAAATAGCTTGCTGAATAAATTTGGTAACGGAAGCATACCTTTCATCGACATAGGCGGAAAATGGTATACGTCTGCGAACTACGACCCTCAAGTGCTTCAGGGACTTAGCCATCAGTCTATAGCTGCAGATTTAAGTTTACCTAACAGCCAAACTGCACAAGCAATTATTGGTAGCGCAAACTATCTAACAGCAGCTATATGTTCTATTGACAATGACCAGCCGGGTAGTGTTTGCAACTCTTCGGGGGTACTGGCAGCAAAAAATAGTCTTAAAATTACGACAAAACCTTCGACAAATAAAAACTCATCCCATATCGGGTAACTATTGTGGACTGTCATGAATTCTCGAGGGATTAAAACAGTTTATACAGCTTCATTTTTGATCTGTCTGTTCGGGCTCGGAGTTTCGATATACCTAACCCTAACTCACTATTTCAGTTCGGCAGTTCCACTTGCTTGTTCTGATACTGGTCTTATCAATTGTGCTAAAGTTACAACGAGTCCGCAGTCAAAACTTTTCGGAATTCCAGTTGCGGTTTTAGGACTGTTTTTTTATATCCCGATGTCTTATCTTTGTTTTCCAAAAACATGGAGATCTAAGTCACAAAAAATAGCTCTTATAAGACAAATATATGTTGTAATGGGAATATTGTTTGTACTCTACCTAATATCTATGGAACTTCTAGTAATTAAAAACATTTGCTTATGGTGTACTAGCGTTCACGTGGCTACCTTTATTCTGTTTATATTAATTACCGCCAGCTGGAACTACTCAGGTTGGGCATTAAGCAAAACTAACTTAATTGAGCAAAACTAACTTAGTTGAGCAAAACTAACTAAATAGTTGCCTGAGTTAGCTTAAGCTTTCTTCTTTCGATCTCGGTTTTGCCACCCCAAATTCCCAAAGGTTCGTCGATATCCATCGCATAATTAAGACATTCGTCTATTACTGGACACCCCTTGCATATCGCTTTCGCATAAGACTCCCTAACTAACCTATCAGCTTTGTTTTCTGTACTGTATGGAGGATAAAACAACACCGTTACCTCAGGTGATCTGCACGCCGCACGGTCTTTCCAGTGGTCACCGATTCTTACTACACTGCTCATTAAAAAGTCCCTTCTTCTTAACAAATTCTTAAGTATTAATCGGTAATTTTTACTATATAATTTAAACAATAACCGCTCTAAGTAACTACATCTCTAAATTAAGTCTAAATATTCACGACAAGTGTTAATTACAATACGTTGATAATATTCTGATCTTAAAATCACGACTAGCTATTGAACCACGCTTTTTTACCGTAGTAGCCTAATAAAAGGCAATATCAAATGAGAGTAAAACTTATATCACTCATAAATCTATCAGCTTATGTTTAAGCCTAAAACAAATTTATAGGCTCATCGATGTTGTCATTTGCGCCAGTGTCATTCTAGCCAGTATGTTTATACACAAATTGCAAATTTTTTGCCAATTCAGATCGCTACTTGCGTATGTATCCAGTTTGGAATATTATATACTCATCAGATCAAGTGAATCATTCTAACTTATTTGAGTTGGCTTTTTTATTTCTATTCTTTATAATTGAGTTAGATATATAACCTTTTGAGTATAGGTTTAAATTACACTTTTTTATTTCGAGACAAGTTAAACTGTATTCTATTGCAATTTGCTCATCAAATCATAGAGTTGCAGAAATAAGATATGGATCTTTCATCTTTTTTTAAATCAAGCAGAGTACTAATTATTGCTGGCAAAGGCGGAGTAGGCAGAACTACGGTCGCAGCAACTATATCTCTTGCAGCAACCAAAGTACTTAAAAAGGTATTGATATTAGAATTGGAAGGAAAGTCCAATCTGCCTAACTATTTTGACTTTGCAAATCCCTTAAAGTTTGAATCGCAGTTCGTCCATGAACACTTAGAAGCAAGTCGCATAACACCAGATGACTCCTTAATTGAATATATGCACGATCATGGATTAAAGGCAATTTCCAAGAGGTTAGTAAAATCCGGAGTAATAGACATAGTTTCAACTGCCGTGCCAGGAATTAAAGACATCTTAGTGCTTGGAAAAATCAAACAACTGGAACTTGAAACTGATTATGAACTAATAATCGTGGATGCGCCAGCCACCGGTCACACAATTTCCTTTTTGCTTTCTGCACAAGGTCTAATAAATTCTGCCAGAGGAGGTCCTGTTAAAGTTCAGTCTCAAGAAGTTCTTGAAATGCTGTCAGATCCCAGACGATGTCAAGTTTGCTTAGTCACGTTGGCAGAAGAAACTCCTGTTGTCGAAACAATAGAGTCGGCATTCACTCTTGAAGACAAAGTTGGTGTAAAACTAGGACCTCTGATTGTAAATGGAGTCATTAATACCAATTTGAACGACGAAAGTTCCAAGGT
>JAJYVQ010000195.1 GCA_021791915.1 Actinomycetes bacterium
TAAAGGTTTGATTTAAACAGTTTATGACGATTTCTGAAACTTATTGTTTAAACAAAGGCCATTTCTTGAATAAATCTAAGTTTTTTAATGGCCAATTATGCATAATTTCATTCATAGATCTTAATGGAAACCTATTTCTCAGTTATAAGTTAAATTGGAACAAACGATGAGAAGTTCTATCAATATAATGTTGGTTCACAAATATTTGGAATTTTGTAATGGATGAGCCTGAAGTTTTTGATAATTATATACCCAGCGAAACTTTTACCTATCGATTAAAGAGGCTATTTTTAGGGCAACCTTTGGTGTCCGAAAAGCTGTCTGGTGAAAAGCTCGGAAAAGGTATTGCGCTGGCAATCTTATCTTCAGACGTAATGTCTTCTTGTGCTTACGCAACCGAGCAGATTTTAATTGTTTTAATAATGGCAGTGGGTATAGGCGCCTATAGCTTAGTGGTTCCCGTAACGATAGGAATATTATTTGTACTTTTGGCGGTAACGCTTTCTTATTTACAGGTGATTCCCGCTTATCCAAAAGCAGGGGGAGCATATGTAGTTTCACGGGACAATTTTGGCAATTCAATCGCCCAAATTGCATCGGCGGCGCTTTTAATCGACTATACGCTTACAGTAGCGGTGTCGGTTGCTTCTGGAGTTGACGCATTGGCTTCTGCAGTAACGGTTCTTCAGAATTATAAAACTGAGCTTTCGGTACTGTTTGTACTTTTAATCGCCTACGGGAACCTTCGCGGGATCAGAGAAGCAGGAAAAGCATTTTCAATCCCGACTTTTATATTTATTGCAAATTTGTACCTGCTGATTGTCGTGGGAGTTTATAAATGGATAAACGGCAGTTTAATAACCCAAAGTATGCATCAATCCGGAAGTGTCTCGATAGGTCATGCCGGTTCCGGGCTCATGATGGGAGCATCGTTTTTTATCATAGCTCAGGCCTTTGCTAACGGAGGTACTGCTTTAACTGGAACTGAAGCAATTTCAAACGGAGTGTCTGTATTTAAAACTCGGTATAAATTTGGAAACAAGATAATAGATGGAATTAACGGGCAAGTCAAAAATGCAAAAGTTACCTTAATGTCTATGAGCTTGATTTTAGGATCTATGTTCTTTGGGATTTCACTTTTGGCTTCAAAGATTCATCCTATACCCAGGATTTCGGAAACCCCAACGGTGGTAGCTCAAATTGCAGATGTTGTATATGGTCATACTGCATTCGGTCATTTATTATATCTTGTGCTTCAGTTTTCGACGATGGCAATATTGGTTCTGGCTGCTAATACGAGTTTCACCGGGTTTCCGCTGCTGGCAAGTTTTGCAGCTGAAGATTCGTTTTTACCTCGTCAGCTTACTAAAAGAGGTCACAGACTTGTTTTTTCAAACGGCATTATGGTTTTGACGGTGGTATCAGTGGCTTTACTGATAGCAACCAATGCACAAGTTAGCTCTCTAATTGCCCTATATGCAATTGGAGTTTTTACGGGTTTCACCATGGCCGGAGCTGGTATGGTTAAACACCATTTAACTTACAAAGAAAAAGGTTATAAGAGAAAAATAGCAATTAACGGTTCATCTGCGGTACTTTGTCTTTTCGTGGACCTAATGTTCATCGTTACAAAGTTCACCGAAGGTGCTTGGCTGGTAGTGGTATTAATGCCGATTATGGTAATTTCTTTTATATATCTTCACAATCAGTACCAGGAAGAAAACAAAGTATTAGAACAAGATGCTCAGGTGCTTTGTGAAGCGCCGACAACTAAAAAGCATATAGTAATTGTTTTAATTGAGCGTTTGGACGTTGCTACCGCAAGAGCAATTCAATATGCAAGATCTTTGGATCCCGATGAGCTTAGAGCGGTCCATTTCATTTTGGACCCCTTGGAATCACATGTTTTGGAGGATTCTTGGATGAAACTTGGGCTCTCGCAGTTAACACTTGATTTAGTTGAATGTCCTGACAGAAGGTTGGGTAAAGCAGTTGTAGCTTTATTGTCAGATTTGCTTTTGGGAGGTGATACCGAAGTGTCGGTGTTATTGCCCAGAAGGGTTTATGTGGGTTCGTTGCGCAGAGTACTACATGACAGAACCGCAGAAAGAGTATCTGCATTGGTATCTGTCATTCCGAACGCATCTGCGACGGTAATCCCCTACAGACTAACTAAAAGCGGTAGAAGAATCAAACTTCATGCTTTCGGTCACAAGTCCCGCTCTATTGCAGATAAAGAAATGGAAAAAGAACAAGTAAGTATTGCCAATGTAAAAGGTAGCGTTAAGATAGATTCGATTCAGCCTCGTACGAGAGTAAAAGTTGCAGGCAGAATTATCTCTGTAAGGGTTCAGCCCAGAGCTGGCGTACCTTCTTTAGAGTGTGTACTTTCTGATTTAACCGGAAAAGTAGTATTGCAGTTTCAGGGCAGAAGGACGATTCCTGGAATATCTCCTGGAGTAAGACTGGTTGCTCAGGGAACTGTAATCAAGAAAGGTCCGCAGCTGATAATTTTAAATCCAACCTATGAACTTCACTCTGAAGTCGAAACTCAAGTTTAGGATATAACTTAACCTGAAATAAGTGGTCTCTTAGAATTAATTATTTGCTCTTAAATATTTTCGAAGACTTAATGTTTTCAAAGTCAAATTTGTCACGTGCTGGAATATAGATGGGTCAAATACAGTCGCAATATTAATTTATACCAATGCGTTACCTGTGAGAGTTTTAAATTAAAATCAAGACTTTTCGGGAACTATGATTTTTTGTTGTTAAAACCTATGAAGTAGAAGGATTTGGTTAACTGCAACGGTAGTCAAAATGATTTGAGTCAAAAGTAATAATTGTTAGCATAATTGTTTTAGTAAGGTCAAATAACTATTATTTTCTCATTCTAGTTGACAACTTGAAATTCCTAAATTAAGCTGATTTTAATCTTTCTTTTATTTGTTTAGTGAGGTGTAAATTGAACCATGATATATATATATATATAACCCTTTAAAGAAATTCTTTAAGAAAATAACTTCTTTATTTTCCTTACTGTTGTTAATAGGAATTTTAGTTCCAGTTTTTGCATTGTCTTCAGTTACTCAGACCTTTCTCCCCCCAAAACCCTTATTATCTAAACCTGTTTCTAGCAGTGTTAATTTTAACTATACGGTCCCAACATTTACCTCCGAATCTAATTTAGGCACCACTGAACAAGTGTCGTGTATTAGCAACACTTTTTGTATGATGGCAAGTCAAAGCGGAGTTTATATTTTTAATGGTTTGAATTGGTCTTTATCCAGCGATAAGTTTCAAAATTCAGGTGGTAATTCATTAACTCCAATAGAAGTATCGTGCTCAAGTTCGTCTTGGTGTTTTTTAATTGCTAAGGAACTTGGAACTATCTATAATTATGATTTTGTATACAGTAGTGGTAGCTGGTCTACAGCAATATATGATCCAGTAAGTACGAATAATTCACCTAATTTTCTTTATTATTTGTCCTGTGCAACAAATAACTACTGTATGGAAGTCAATAATTACGGAAACTATGATATATTTTCAAATAACAGCTGGGGAACGGTAGATACGATTCCAAATTATACAGTTTATTCTGATTATTCAGGAAATAATACCGATTTGCAATGTAGCACTAGTTCATCTTCTCAATTTACTTGTTACTTCAAAGATTTGTCTTCGAATGGTAACTATTATCTTGTCTACTATACAAACGGGAATTGGTCAAATGAAATCTCCCTACCTAAAATTACCAACACAGCTCCTTACAACGAACAGGGACCAGTAGATTCGGTTTGGTTTGAACAGTTTGCCTGTCCTAATCCTAACTGGTGTATGGTAGAATTTTTGATTTATTCCACTCTTTCAAACGGAGATTCTTCCAGTTTTGCACTGGCATTTATATATTCAAACAGCACCTGGACATATGACGGAGTTGTGTCTGACAACAGTACTCAGGGATCTCCCGACTTACTTTCGTGTTCTAATTCGTATTACTGTTTGGATCTAGGTGGTAGTGGTTATATTTCGATGTT
>JAJYVQ010000196.1 GCA_021791915.1 Actinomycetes bacterium
CGAAACAGCTGTATAGCATTTTAGAACATGAACCAATACTATCTAGTATGGTCAGGTCTTTAAACAGCAACGGTGATGAATGGGAAATTCCCGTGTCATCAGAAATCATTAGATTCAAAGATATTGCAACAGTGGATGACTACATTGACTTAATCGTCGATTGGTTAAAACTTTCGAATGCACCAGCGGTGGCAATGTCGATCGGAAGATTAGATTTACCTTACGCAATAGGCTATCTAGACGCAGTTTGGAGATGCTGGTGCGACAAGAATTTGTTTGCTAGACCGGATATAAGTAGTAGTGCTCGACTTACTCAGCCCTGTGAAAATGTTGAAGAATTTAACTCATTTATGTCTGCACTAGCAGATATTTTAGGTCAAGTGCTAACGCCAGATAAGGAAGAACCTGAACAGAAAGGAGCACTTGAGTCTTTACAAAATTATTTAGAGGATAATTTTAAAGAAAATCGTGAGATCTTGACCAGATTAATTGATCAATTAACTATTTTGATTGATTTAAGACATCTCAGGGTTTCGTTACAGCACAGTGATGCTAGACATAAAGCTCCCGAATCGTCTAGAAGGCTTGGAATAGATTATCCTCCATCAAATTGGAATGAACTATGGAAACAAGTTGTAACGCTGGCACAAGGTGCCTTTGATGCAATTCGAGAGGAAATTAATTCAGATTACAAATTGGAAATTAGACGGATTACTTAAAAGTAAATTACTACGAGAAGTTAATGTAATCAAAATATAGTAAACGAATTGACTTTGGTAAATTTATTGCCAGTTAGTAAGTTCGATACTAATTATTTATGTAAATGACTTGAGATTTTGCAAATATATGAATGTGTATTAGATGAATTGCAAATTGTTGTGAATATTTAAACATGCATGAGTCAACATTTTGCAATTACCGTAGGTCTATTATGGCAGATTTTAAGGGAGCTTGGGAACTGCTTAATTGTGTCAGCATCTATTTTAAAAAGTTTGAAAAAGACAGCTCCAACCATTTTATGAAGAATCACAAAACATAGATATGTTTTAAATTAGTGGATTTTAATTCTAGTAGTTTAAATTTGATAGCTTAAAATATGCATATAATCCCACTTACTAAGGAATCCGTTAGTAAGGGCGCATTATCCTAGTGGAATGTAAGAAAGTTCGGGAGTTTTAAATAATCCTCGTAATGTGTTGGGTGATCTTTGGAGACTTCGAAGGGCAGACATAGCCAATGAATAAAGATGCTTGGGTCCAGTAACTGGAGTTCTTCCAATATGGTGGTTTTTTACCTCACGCCACACTGACTCATCAGGATTTAGCTGTGGAGAATACGGAAGGAGAAAGAATAGTGTGAGTTTGCCATTTGTACTTTCAATGTACTGCTTTGCAATTTTTGATTTATGTATTGGATGTCCATCTACTACAAGGAATATTGGGCGGTCAGCTTTATACATAAGTCGTTTCAGAAATTCAACAAACACTAAAGCGTTTACTTTGCCTTCTATACACATAAAACGAAGGTGCCCACGTGGTGAAATTGCTGAGATCATATTTAACCCAAACCTAGCACCGGTAGTTTTAACAACTGGAGTTTCACCTTTAAGTCTGGTAATACTTTTTGGATCTACGACTATTTGGTATAAATAAGGTTTTAGTCCAGCAAGTTCCTCTTTTGCGAAAATATTTGCCATCGGAGTAAAGCCCAATAATTTTTCAAAATATTTATTAAACTTTTTTCGATAATACTCATAGTGTTTAAATTGCATTAGTTCAGTATGTTCACATAAGATCACCCCTAAATTATCAATGTATTTTAAATCAACACATTCTTTAGTGCTATCTTTTAAGTCGGGATTAACGTAAGTTTTCGGTATGCCTTCACGTTTTGCCGATATAAGACTTGCAACTTCAAGGCAAAGTTCATACTGGTCTGGAAAAACATTCATAGCTAAGGTAGTATGTCTGTCAAGCGTGTCATAAATCTAAAATTTTAATTTGAATTAGTCAATCATTCCAAAGGTTATTCGGCATCACATTTAACTTACTAAAAAAAGTTTACTGCCTCATTGCTTTGCTTTTCGACTTCTAGCATTAAGTATCTACACTTGTTCTTAATATGTGTTTCAGCAGAGCCGAAGTGATTATGGTAGTAATTAATTAATTGTTATTAATATTGTTCTTTAAGTAATTTAAAATTTCGCTTTCAAAAATAAATGTTCGTCTACCAATTTTAAATGAATTTAACTCATTTTCTTTAAGTAATTTAAATAATAGAGTCTTGCCAATTTTTAGCCTCGACTTAGCTTCATTTAACGTGTAGAATTTAAAGTCGTTAACTACAGCCTGATGTGCCATTGCGTATTTCCTTGCTAGTTCTAATAAGTCCTATGACTTATTTCGATTCACAAATTAAAATGTTGAAAATGAATAATATTCGCACGAAATTTACAAACAAATTGTTTTAATATGTTCGACTAGTTCTGATTAATCTAAGCTCTTTACTGTTCCAGATATTAAGTCGAAGTAGTATGAATGTGGCACTACTTCTTGGTTGGTGTTGGTTAAAAAAGTAAAACCGAGCAATTTATCGTATTTTCGATACTTTGACAAAGTTGCAGATGACAACGGCATTTTAAAATTTGGAATTGATTTTGCATATAGGTAACCAAGGTAAGATAATTTTTGCTTATTTGAAATGTCCAGTGTGTTTAATTTTGATGCAACATAGTGATTGTTACTCGTAAATACGTTCCCTAAAGACTGTGAACTCCAAACTTCCTCACCGAGAAGATTAATTGTTCCATTATCTAATTTGGTAAATAATCTTATTCCCTTCTTTTTAAGTTTTATGGCCTTAAATCTAGTTTCAAATCTTATCGTATTCAAGTATTTGGAGTCATGTTTTGATTCTTTATATTTGTCATAAAAGATAATTCGTTCTGACTTGGTTCCTAAAGTTATTGTTTCCAAAGAATTGGATTTGCTGTCTTGATAGCTGGACTTTTTACGTTCATAAGGTCGGTCTGACTGTAATAGCCCAAATAATATGTTATGAGTATTGTAAACACATTTAAAATCTTTAGTAATATCTATTCTGCTAATTTTTAGGTTATTAAAAATAGGTTTCCTTGATATTAATGCGGGGGATAGATACTCTATTAATTCTTTGGTTATTTCTTTAATTCTAACGAAATTGTGCACTTCTTGATTCGTTATAGTATTCGGGTTAAATGTAAGCACTCCCAAATATTTATCTTGATTTCTACCATGTTTAATTGTTAAGAACACTTTTTTGTATATTTCGTGCTGAATCTTTAGTGCTATATTAAACTCTTTAGAGCGATTACCTTTAATAAGCTTACTTAATTGAACTGAATTCAGACTATCGAAATCAAATGTTAAAGTGAGGTAATCTACAAAAAATAGATTATTATCTTCACAAATTGAAGTAATTGTGTTAGTGTTACAGTTAATCATTATTTTACCTCCAATGTCGTTGAAGTCCTTTTTTGGTTAATGAACTCAATCAAATCATCATGCGAAACTAATCTTCTTCTTCCAATATTGATTGAGGGCAACTCACCAGTATGAATTAACTCCCATGTTTTAGTAATTCCAATTTTGAGTAGGTGACTAATTTCGGATATTTGATAAACTAAATTTCCGTTGAGTTTTGACTTATAGTCGTAATTACCCTTATTGTCTATCAACTCGGATTCTTCATCTCTATTGGGTTTTGGCAATTCCTTATTCATTTTTTACTCCCTTCGGTAGCTATTAAAAGAACTTGTTGTTCTTCTTAGAGACTTGTTCTCTATTTCTTAGTGCGAGTTGAATGAAATATTGTTCAAAATTTTTTGAAAAAAAATAAGAGAATTATGAATTAATTAAAAGAGTTCCAACTTTACCGATGAATTAAAAAAAATCAACGTAGGTTGGAATTGTCCCATCTCGGAGAAAAATCCAAATGATTATAAGGTGGTTTTTAAAAATGAGTGATGTTACTTGCGCAATTGATTTTTGGTACTTCG
>JAJYVQ010000197.1 GCA_021791915.1 Actinomycetes bacterium
AATAACGTTTAACATCTCCTAAATTAAGCGCTCCGGGGGAGAGACTCGAACTCTCAACCGAACGGTTAACAGCCGCTAGCTCTGCCAATTGAGCTACCCCGGAATAAAGAAATGTATAACGATATTTATGCTTAAAATAAACTAACCTTATAAAGTATAGTAAATATTAAACATCCTGCATATACTCTTTAAGGGTGCTGGTGAGGATTGGGTTTCTCAACTTAGCCATTATCTTATTTTCGATTTGTCTGATTCTTTCGCGGGTAACTCCAAAAATTACGCTAAGTTCATCTAACGTATAGATCTGACCTCCATTAAACCCGAATCTTAGAGTGACCAAAAGTCGCTCCCTTTCAGGAAGTTCCTTTAAAATTTCCCTGACTTCTTTGTCCAAATAGAGTTTGGATACAACGTCAGAAGGAGCTTCGGCTTTAATATCCTCTATAACTTCGGAGAGCTGAAAATCGGAATCAACGGAAAATGTCTGCTCCAAAGAAATAAATGCCGAATCGTAAGAGATTACCTCTCTAACTCTTTGAGGTGACATTCCGACTTCTTTTGCTATTTCTTCAATAGTCGGCTCCCGAGAAAACTCTTGGGCTAAATCACGTTTTGTACGCATTATTTTGGACAACATTTCGCTAAAATGAATCGGCATTCTTATCGTTCTACCTTTATCTGAAATTGAACGCACAATCGACTGTCTAATCCACCAAGTTGCATATGTTGAAAAACGAAATCCTTTTCTGAAGTCGAACCTCTCTACGGCTTTGATCAAGCCTAAGTTACCTTCCTGTACAATGTCCAAAAATCCCATACCGCCTGTTCGGTAATGCTTTGCTATTGATACTACAAGCCGTAAGTTTGCACTAATCAGGATTTCTTTTGCTTCTCTACCTTCGGCTATCTTTCGTTCTATATCCAGCTGAGCTTTTGATTTTCTACCTTTTGAATTGGGTTTAATCAAAGAAAGTTCCTTCTCTGCAATCTGGTATTCAAATACTTTCTTCCCAAGATATACTTCCAACGTTGGATTTAAAAGAGGAATTTTTGAAATTTCTTTCATATATTCCTTGATTGAATCGAGTTCACTCATTTTTGAGGAACTGAACTTAAAATCATTAAGATTACGGGAGTTTTTTAACTGTTTTTTTATTTTTTCAAAAGAAACGTCCAAGTCTTCATCTGTAGGCTGTTTGACCAACGGTACTTCCTGAGTCGTACTTCCGTCAGAAAGGATTACTCCAGTTTCATAAAGGGTGCTATAAACAGAAGATAAAATTTGAGGAGTTAGCTCAACGGCATCCAACAGATTCACGATCTGATCCTGAGATATCTCTTCAATCCCTTTATTATTTGCAATGAAATTTGTAAGCGGTTTTATATCTGTTGAAACCGGATCGGGTTTTTTCCCGTTTAAATGAATGTCTGAAGCTTTCTTAGCGGGTTTGTTTACCATAATTGTTCTTAATCGCCATAAGTTACCGAAATTGCTTTCAATAAAATACTTTTATCTAAGTGATCTCGGTTTAACGAATTGATAGTTTGAGCATATGCCTGACTCTTCGTAAGCAGTCCAGCTAACACATTTTCGTCTATCTCTTCTTGGCCATTTTTAATCTTAGATTCTGTGACCACCAGTAGATGCTTCAGTCGCATTACTAAGAGTCTAGCAACTGCATCTTCGGCTGGCACTCGAAGTTCTTCTACGGCCATCCTCCTTAACAAATTAGCTTCCGCTTCATTCAGCTTCATTATAACTTCATCTATTGAACTATTACTTAATAGAGCTCCCAAAATACTTTTTAGGGTAGGATCGGTAATCATAGCGGTATTTAAGTATTCGACCATTTTCTCAGGTTCCTGAACTATTATTTTCAGTAGTTCATACTGAAAACGGGTTTCTTGATTAAGTTCAAATTCAATCTTATTTGATTTTTCGTCTACCGTTCTCGTCAAATCAGTTTCAGTATGGTATGCAGAATTTCTATTTTTAGAGTTTTTTGACATCTGAGATACAGTTTTTTTAAGTTCGTTGCGGAGAAGATTTATGTCAATTCGACTCAAATCCGAAAGCTCAATCAGATATCTATCTCGAACAAACTCTTCGGGATGCGAAGCAATTAACTGCAACGCTTCTTTTGAAACCCTGTTGGCAACTTCCGCTGACGAAAAATCTTTATTCAAATAGAGTCTGTCAATTCTGAATTTTAGATAAGGCTTAGCTTTGTGAATTGCCGTCACTAACAACTCTGAATTTTCTCTTGCTAACTCAGCTGGATCCAAGCCATAAGGAAACTGTGCAACCTTTATTATTAAATGGTACTTCGACTCCCATTCATAAACCTTATTTGCAGCATTCAGTCCCGCATTATCCGAATCAAACGCAAGCACAAAATTTTTTGTAAACGAAGAAAGAATTTTAATGTGGTCTTCACTGAAAGCAGTTCCGCAGGTTGCAACTGCATTAGTGAAACCAGACATATGAAATCCAATTACGTCAGTGTAACCTTCACATATTATTACATAATCATTTTGAACGATTTCCTTTTTAGCCCAATTTAAACCGTAAAGAGTCTTTTTCTTAGAATAAAATCTGGAATCTTTGGAATTCTTATACTTTGCCAAGTTTGGCATGTTATCTTTTTCCGTTGGTAATATCCTTCCTCCAAATGCTACTGGCTTTGAAGAAATATCGAATATCGGAAACATAATACGATCTCTGAAGGAATCCTGAAGATATCCGTAATCTGATACATAACCCAAACCGGTGACTTCAGCTGTCTCTCTGTTCAGTTTCAGCTTTTTGACAAGACTGTCTTTTAAATTTGGCGCATATCCTAATTTAAACTGTTTAATAATATCTGTGCCATACCCGCGATCTTTCAAATACTTTCTGGCTTCTTCAGCTATTGAATCATTTACCAAAACCTTATGGTAGTAGTCGACTGCCGCTTCGATTACCTTCATTAAATCCAGTTTTTTTACGGATAACTGTTTTGTCCCAGTATTTTCATCGACGTAATTTAGACTTATATTTGCACGATTTGCCAAGTATTCAACCGCTGCAATAAAATCTAGACCGAATATTTCCCTCACAAAAGTAATCGCATCGCCAGAAGCCGAACAACCAAAACAGTAGTAAAGCCCATCTGCTTCGTTTACACTGAAAGAAGGAGTTTTTTCAGAGTGAAACGGACAGAGCCCTGTAAACCTAGAGCCACTACGTTTTAAATTGGTATGTTCACCGATCAAAGAGACTATGTCGGTATTTAACCTAACTCGGGCAACCTCACCGTCTGCCAGGTTCACTTAAATTACCTTCTTTTGGAGGAGTTTTCTTTTTTCAACACTGATTGAGCAGCTGCCAACCTGGCTACAGGCACCCGATACGGAGAACACGATACATAGTCTAATCCGATATCATAGAACACCTGAATTGATTCGGGATCGCCGCCATGTTCTCCGCAAACTCCGATCTTAAGTTCTGGTTTGGTTCTTTTTCCTTTTTCAACACCCATTGCAACAAGTTGACCGACGCCTGATGCATCCAAAGTGTCAAAGGGATTTCTCTTCAAGAGGCCTTTTTCTAAATATGCATTCATCATTCTGCCTTCAACGTCGTCTCTAGAAAATCCAAATGTCATCTGGGTGAGATCGTTGGTTCCAAAAGAAAAAAAGTCGGCATACTCAGCTATTTCATCTGCCAATAGCGCAGCCCTTGGAGTTTCGATCATTGTACCTATAGTTACCTTTAATTTCTTAAAAGCTTTTTGTACAGAAATTTTCTCAGTAGCTGATTTTGAATTTGATTTTGAATTTGATTTTGAAATTTCATGAGAATCAATCTTATATTTTTTTTCAATTCTTTCAATGGCAGAAGTTACCCAACTTCTCGCCAAAGCCAACTCTTCTCTGCTTACGGTCAGCGGTATCATAATCTCAACTCTAGGGTCTTTGCCTTCGGCAACCAGATCAAAT
>JAJYVQ010000198.1 GCA_021791915.1 Actinomycetes bacterium
AAGTCGGATTATAAAAAATAGTATTTGTAACTATTGAACTTGCATTTGCAAGAGATAAGTTTGAAGCTCCTATTTGCATCCAACCTTTTGACTGGAATTCGCTGGTTTGAACAAAATACAACACCCTAAAATCGGTTTCAGGTACAGCTTGTGCAGTCGGTTCGCTTAAAAGTGTATTTTTATCCAGCGTTAGAGTTAAAGTTAAAGTCGTTGACTTATCCGACTTTAGGGATATGTGTAACGACTGTGTCGGCTGCAACGACTGTGTTGACTGAGTCGCAATAGTGTTGGTTGTTGCATATGACGGTTTCACATAGAATACAACTGTAATAATCAAAGCTAAAACTAGGGCAGAAAAAACGCCACTAAATAATCTAAATCCATTTTTTTTCATTAAACTAACTCCTCAGTTGTATTGATTGCCTGTACGGTTATAGGATTTTTACCGTTGCTAGAACTCGCAGTGGCTTTTTTTAAAAGTCGACTTAAAGCTAAGGTGTGATTCGACACTTGCTCAACTGATCCCAATTCGCCAGCTTCTTCCATATCCTCAATCGAAAACAGTGGGATAAATCTGAACATTACCATCAATAAAAACGGAATTGCCGCAACTCCTGCTAATGTAACCGTTATCGATACCCAAGTAAAATGGTAGCTTCCCCAAGGTCCCGATATTAACGGTTGAGTCGCAGGAGGAAGAACAATTACCAGTCTCTTTACCCAAAGTGCTATCACTACAAAAAACGAAGCTATAGTTATCCATTTTGCATTTCTGGTTCGCTTAAATGCTACAATGAAAATCGGTAAAAGCTCTCCAGCAAAAACATAAAACCAAAAAGGAATAGCGTATCTACCAGATATTGTTTCTGATATCCAACCTGTAGTAATACCGGTATATCCTTCAGATACTAAATCGGCAAAGGTCAGATAAAGGTACACCAAACCCAAAGCCACCATAATATATCCCAGTCTGGCAAAATGCCTGTCTGTTATAAATCTTTGAAGTTTATAGCCTCTCCTAAAACCCGCCACAACTAAAACAACCATGGCAGTGCCTGAATAAAGTGCAGCAATGACAAAGTACGGAGGAAATACCGTTTCCAACCAACCTGGTCTGCTAGTCAATGCAAATGCCCATGATAAAACGGAGTGAACTGAAACTGCCAATGGAATGATTAACAAAGCTATAATCGTCAAACCTCGATGAAGAATCTCTTTTTGTCTCTTGTTCCCAAGCCAATTGAATGAAAGTGTTGAATAAAGAAACTTTTGCCAGCTTGACTTTTTATCACCAAACAGTCTGGATATAAAAGCTAAATCTGGAATCAAAGGAAGATAAAAGAATATAGTTGTTGCGATCATATAGGTCAAAATTGCCATAAAATCCCAAAAAAGCGGGGAGGAAAAATTTGGATAAACAACTATATTTAAAATTCTGTCTGGTCTCCCTAAATGCGGAAATATAAAAGCTCCACCTATCACAACAGTCACTAATGCCATTGCTTCAGCCAAACGGGTTAGAGGTGCTCTCCATGACTGGCCTGTTAGCCGTAATATTGCAGAAATAACCGCTCCACCGTAGCTTACCCCTATGAATGCTATTACATCTGCAATATAAACCGCCCAAAATGCTTGATCGTTATAGCCTGCAGATCCCAACCCATGTTTCAACTGATAGATCCAAGCAAATAACCCTGCAACAATAACTGCCGCTAATACAATAATTGTTACCCACCAAAGCTTCCCTGGTTTTTTGCGAACGGACCTCATCGCCGCATTTTTAACTTCACTTAGCCATGGCCCATCTGAATTATTTTCGTTATAACTGTTATCGTTATAACTGTTATAATTGCTTCTGTCATCTTCTGTGCTGTGTGCGTCTTCTAAAAGTACCACTTTTTCTAACTCCTAACTAAAAAAAATTCCCTACTAACTTGCAACGTCTGTATCTAAGTTCTGTCCGTGACCCAATATGTACCATACCCTTGGATGAGTATCTTGACTTGGTTTGTAGCTAACAGCATCGTTTTCGTAAAGAAATTGGGAAAGCTTTACTGTATTACCGTTACCATTTACTGCAACATCAGTTACCATGTCACCGTTATAGATAACTCCCATTGCACACCCTGAAGCGCATTCTGAAAGATACCCGTCGTTTAAGTTCCCTACACAAAACGTACATTTACCTACCGTACCCAGTCGTTGAGGTACGGGGAACTCCGGTGTCGGTTTTACAGATAACTGTGGGTAACTAACAGACGAGTTCCAGTTAAAATATCGCGCCTCATAGGGACAAGCTGCCATACACATACGACATCCGATGCAACGACCTTGATTTACTAAAGTAACGCCTTGATCAGTTCTGAAAGTTGCGTGAACAGGACAAACGTGCAGACACGGGGGGTTCTCACACTGCATGCACGGTCTGGGCATAGAATAAGTCTTCCCTAAACCGTCAGTCATTGTAAAAACAGACATCCAAGTCTGATCTTCAGTCAAGTAATGTGCTTTTTGACAAGCCGCAGTACAAGACTTACAACCGTTGCAATATCGCAGATCTATAACCATAACCCACTGGTGATCGGCAGGAGCTTGTGTATTTGCCATTGAAGCAGCCGACATCCCAGTAACTCCGTTTGCTCCGCTCATGCTACCTGAACTGGAGCTTGTCGCAGCATAAGCTTTGTAAGTTACTAACTCGATAGTGCCTACTGCCGCCGTTGCACCAGTAATCTTTAAAAATTTCCTTCGGCTGAAATTAACTTTAGACACTATTTAACCTCCATATATCCGGTCATCCACCCAAATGTGTTCATAGCCCCTCCCATTCCCATAGAGCCACTACCACAAGGAGCTTCACAAAGCCACCTATAAGTTCCAGATTTTTTTACAGTAAATTTATACGTGACTGTTACATATTTCTGTCCCGCAGGTACAGCTGGAATAGGGATATTAATCAGAAGGCCAGGAACAGTGAACGTATGAGATACATCATTAGGGTTTACTGAAGTTATAGTTTTACCGTTCACAGTTTCCGTACCACCAGAAACTAGATTGTAAGTAGGATCCCCTCCCCAAACTTTATTCCAAGGTGAACCAACAGGAAGCGGTGCAGTTCCGTCATCGTAACTTATAATCGTTAGTTCAACGGTTCTATTTGCGGGAATCGTAAAGTTAGCTGGAACATATTTTGGCCAGCCTGGTTTTCCGTCCATTTTCCCAGTCTCTATTGTAAGCTTTTGATTAAATACATCAGCATTGGTCAATGTAGCAGATAAGTCTTTTAGTGAACTATCTGCCACATTTGACCTACTCGTTGTGCAACTACTTAGTACACCAAGTGACATTACAAGTAGCACCACTATACATACAGACTTTAAAACTTTTGACATAACCTTGGTTGTAAAATTAGGAGACAACGAAAGAACCTTTCATCCAACCCATTGCTGCCATAGGTCCTTCCATTCCTGTACTACCGCTGCCACAGGGGGCAAAACAGTGCCAAACATAGGTTCCTGGTTTACTCACCTTAAAGGTGAATACAACAGTAACTGAATTTTGTCCTGAAGGAACTGCGGGTATCACGGCATTCAACCCTAAAGAAGGTACTGTAAATGTGTGTGAGATATTGCTGTTAGGTACAGAAGTGACGGGATTTCCATCCACAGTTTCGGTGCCACCTTGTACATTTACATATTGGGTCATGCCAGTTAGCAACGGTGCGGTACCGTTGTCGTAGCTTACTATCGTAAGCTTGACTGTGGTATTAGCTGGAATGCTTACGGTTGAAGGAACAAATTTTGGCGAGCCAGATTGTCCATCATAAGAACCAGTTTCAATCGTCAGCTTATCTGCAACTGGTTTTATGCTATTGGATGCATTTGTAGAGGCAGTACTCGAACTGTTCGACGAGCAAGCACCAAGTGCAATCGCAAAAACAACTAATATCCCAATTGATAAGCTCTTAATACGA
>JAJYVQ010000199.1 GCA_021791915.1 Actinomycetes bacterium
AGGTTAAACTTTTAGCTATGGATATTGGTTTTCACGCAGTAGATTTTTCGTGGGCAAAAGATGCTTTAGAGTACGGACCTACTTTAAAAGAGGCAGCGATAGTTTCTGAACAGTCTGGAGTAAGTCTAATAACTTTTATGGATCACTATTTTCAGATGGAATTTATGGCACCTCATACAGAACCCATGCTTGAAGGATACACCTCTTTAGGATTTATAGCAGGAGTCACCTCAAGGCTAAATTTATGTCTTTTGGTAACAGGAGTTACTTATCGGCATCCTGGTTTGCTTGCAAAAATTGTCACCACTTTGGATGTTCTTAGTTCAGGAAGAGCTCTATTGGGAATAGGAGCTGCTTGGTACGAGAGGGAACATCTCGGACTTGGAGTTCCATTTCCACCGATTTCGGAACGTTTTGAAAGACTAGAAGAGACGTTGCAAATTTGCTTGCAGATGTGGGGACCAAATAACGGAAAGTTTAAATCAAAACACTATAGTTTGGAAGAGACAGTTTGTAGTCCAAAGCCGATCTCCAATCCTCATCCCAGGATTTTGATTGGAGGATCTGGTGAGAAAAAAACTCTTAAGTTAGTTGCCAAATACGCTGATGCCTGCAATCTTTTTGCGGTTGGAAAACAAGAAGTACAAAAGAAACTAGATATTTTAAAAAATCACTGCGAAAATTGTGACAGAAATTATGAAACAATCGAAAAGACCATACTTTTTATGGGAGATCCATTAGAAGATAGTGACGGCTTTTTGTCACAGATGGAACAGTACAAGTCGATCGGAATAGATAGAGTTATACTAAGATTTGTATCGAATCCAGCTGAATATGCACAAAGATTTGCTGATACCTTAACAACTAGGGTTCTGGCGATTTAATTTTACTGTTTCAATATTTTAAATTTGAGCAAAATTTTTTTAAGTCTTGGAAATAAATGTTTAACAAAATCTAGATTCAAATCCTTTCTAAAATGTTAATTTGAGAGTTGTAGTAATAAAAAAAGTGATTTGAGCTTAAAGATATACAACTTAAGGTTATACATTGAGTTAACTCTGTGAGCATGTTATGAGCGAGCAAGTTATGAGTGAGCAAGTTATGAGCGAGCATGTAAATTTACATAAGTTAAAATACGAAAACTTAATGTCTACAAATTATCATAAAGCACAATTCGGTAACCATGAACTTACGATGGATAGATAACTTGCTTAAAAATTATCAAGTGATAGACTGAGTTTAGTCCAAAAGTTGTTTCAATTCTGGCTAAGACTTGTGGAATTTAAAACGGCTAATTCTCAAGATAAACTGATGAGAAAATGATGAAAGCAACAGTAATTATGTAAGCACAATATTGCTATATATAACTGCAAAAAAATACTTATCGTGAAATATACTTATCGTGAAAATACTGTCGTGAATAATATCACTGTAAAAAAACAAATGGTTGGATTTGCAATCTTAATAGCTGTATTGTTTTATATTTGTACTGTTTTAATTCCGGCAAATATTTCCGGAAGCCTTAATAGCCAAGTAGTTTTTTCTGATGCGACTGTTAGTCAAATTAGCTTCTCAAATAATTTGTATGTCCAATTAAGTCCAATATCAGACAAAGTAAATGTACCTACTACTGACGCACTTGATAGCTTTAAGTCACAGGAATTTGGCAATATATCGGAAGTATTGGTAAAAAGTTCGCCAGTAAGTTCAAATAAAAGTTCAAAAATAGTAGCGTTTATTTTGGTGGGAGTATTGGGATTAGCAATTATTTGTATATCTCTGATAACGGCTTTTAGGGCAACTTGGAGACGACATAAGAATCACATCAGCGATTCAGAAAATAAAGAAAATTTGTAATTTAAAATATATGACAGATAGGATATAAGTTATGGATTTAAACTTAACTAAAATTAGAGAGTCGTGGAAGAACTTGGAGGGCTATCACACCTTAGTGTATTTTGCTCCAGAAGCAATTAATCTTTATCAACAGGCAGGATTAGATTTTATGTTGGGATATTTTGCTTCGAGATCTGCATCGATGGGCAAAGTTAGTGACAAAGTCGTAGCATCATGTTTTTATGTTTTCAAACCAGAATTGGTTTCTATGGCAATTCCGAAAGCATGGGAGATTATTGAGCCTGAAAAATTAACCGAGCTCAGATATCAAGCAGCGGATGCAGCCCTAGTTCGAATATTAGGTAACGACAAAGATAGTGAAGATATTGCTACAGCTGCTACAATTGCAAGAAAGATTGCAGAATCTGCATCAGATCATTTTGTAGGTCGACCACTGTTTTCCGGACACTGTCAAATTAAGTGGCCGACTGAGCCCTACATGGTATTGTTTCACGCTCAAACATTGATACGTGAATTTCGTGGTGACGGTCATATGATTTCGTTGGTCGCAAATGAAGTAGGTCCGCTCGAAGCTTTAATTTTACACGGTGCGGCTGATATTGATGTGCCAATTTCATTTTTAAAATCCACGAGAGGGTGGTCAGATACTGAATGGAATGAAGTTGAAACTCAGATGATTAATAAGAACTTGATCACAAAAGACAACGAGAAGTTAAAACTTACAGATAGCGGTTCGGAACTCAAAGATAAGGTGGAGTCTATGACTGACAGGCTTAGCTCTGTTGCTTATCAAAATGTTTCAAACGACGAACTTGACGTGCTAATAAGTGTGGGCAAAAAGATTGCTGACAAACTGGCTCAAGCGAATTCGTTCATTAATAAATAGTCATTTCTTGAATTATAAGCAAGCAGTATTTCGAATTTCTAATCTAAAAAGTAATTTAATTGTTTTAAATTTGATCTAACAATTGAATTGTGGTAGTTTTTAAATTTAAATCCTAATTGCATACCGTTAAACAAGCTATTAAATGTGCGCTGAAACGAATGTAAAAAAGTATTAGTATAAGTGTAACTGCAGTTTAATTAAATATGAAGTTAAAGCTTGATCTTCACGAAATATATAATAAAGGCCAAAAAATAGACGAGGCACTTGAGAATATAATCGAAGAGGCGTTAGACAAAAAGATCAAATTAGTGGAAATAATACCCGGTAAAGGTAGCGGACAACTTAAAAAACACGTAATCAGGTTTTTAGAGAGAAAAGATATTAGAGAAAAATACGACAGACTAGAAAAAGATTCAAAAAATTTCGGAAGAGTATTTGTTCATTTTAAAACTAAGTAGTAATGCTTTATTAACTTTAAGTTATAGTAAATATAACCTCAAAATATTGTTTTAATTTACTTTAGGGAACTTAAAGTTTGCTATATACTTCATAATTATTTGTTCAAATTTGGCGGAGGGAGTGGGATTCGAACCCACGGTAGCTTGCACTACGACGGTTTTCAAGACCGTTACCTTCGTCCGCTCGGTCATCCCTCCGTTTGAGGTGGTACTTAACTAGATTAAGTTTAAGCGATATATATTTTACCTTAATTGTACGCTAATGTTTTTGTACCTTTTTAACAAGGGAATCAAGCCAACTTTGGGCAATGTCCCACGACTGTGAGTTAGCTTTTTTAATACTTTCCAAACTGTGAGTAGGATATGAACCCAAGAATTTTAACGAAGCAAGTTCGGTATGCAAGTCCATTAGACAGTCGGCTATAACTGGGTTTTGAATATGTCCTTCAAACTCAATTATAAAGCAGTACTGTCCTAATTTTTTTTTGGTTGGTCTAGATTCTAATTTTGTTAAATTTATACCTCTTGCCGAAAACTTTCCTACGATTGAGTGTAAGCTACCAGGTTTATCAGAGTGCTGAAAACATGCTATCGTAGTCCGATCGTTACCTGACATATTAGGTATATTATCCTTTGTCACTATGACAAACTTTGTTTGGTTATCGTGGTGATCTTCTATCTTTGATCTTAAAATGGTGAGATTAAATAATTTTGCCGCACTTTCAGGTGCTATTGCTGCCAGATGCCGACTTTGTGATTCTGCG
>JAJYVQ010000200.1 GCA_021791915.1 Actinomycetes bacterium
CAGTCCCCGCTCCCCCCAATATAAACGACGGTCGGATCATCAATGGAAAACCCATAGCTTTTGCCAAAGATTCTGCCTGTTCTATAGATGTTGCAATTGCTGATTTACATACTCTTAGCCCTATTTCTTCCATAGCTTTTTTAAAGATATCTCGATTTTCAGCACACTCAATGGATTTTGCATTAGCGCCGATTAGTTCCACTCCGTTTTCAAGCAAAAAATTCTCCCTGTGAAGTTCCATCGCAAGGTTTAAAGCAGTCTGACCCCCCAAAGTGGGAAGAAGCGCATCTGGTTTTTCTTTTTTGATTACTTCTTTTAAAACTTCTAAAGTGAGAGGTTCTACATATGTTTTTGTAGCAATGTCGGGATCGGTCATTATCGTAGCAGGATTTGAATTAACTAAAATTACCTCATATTCTTCTTGCATCAAAACTTTACAGGCCTGAGTACCGGAGTAGTCAAACTCGCATGCCTGCCCTATTACGATAGGACCTGACCCTATTAATAAAATTGAACTTATATCCTGGCGTTTTGGCATTAAATATTTTCCTTAATTAACTCTAAAAACTGATCGAATAGATAAGTTGCGTCATGAGGGCCTGGACCCGCTTCAGGATGATACTGTACTGAAAACATTTTCCTATCTGCAGCACTAATTCCTTCTACAACGCCGTCGTTCAAGTTACGGTGAGTAATTTTCACTTCCGAAAGCGTCGATTCATCGACGGCATAGGAGTGATTTTGAGAAGTTATTTCTACGTATCCGTCTGACAGTCGCTTGACGGGATGATTGGCACCGTGATGGCCAAACGGAAGCTTTACTGTTTTTGCACCTAGAACCTGACAAAGTATTTGATGTCCAAGACATATTCCAAAAATTGGAACTTTGCCTAACAAGTTATCGACATTGCTGACAATCTCGCTTAAAGCAGAAGGATCACCGGGTCCGTTAGACAAAAACACACCGCTTGGTACCCCTCCCGACAGCTCTCCTTTCAAGACGAGATCCGAATCGGTATTTGCGGGAACAACGGTAACGTCAAACTTTTCTTTCAAGCGGTTTAAAATAGTGGTCTTAATACCAAAGTCATAGGCAACGATTTTCGGACCGTTACCTGGTAACCTATAAGCTGATGAAATAGTTACATCTTTCACGAGGTTTAAATTTGTGGTACCAGTCTCTTTTTTTGCTAATTCGTATAGATCATCTATGGGCAACGTTCCGTAAGCACCATTCAAAGAACCTAGATCCCTTATTCTTTTAGTTAGTTTTCGCGTGTCGATTCCCACAATTGCACACAAGTCGTTCTCAATCAAATAAGCTTCAAGAGATTTTTGAGAGCGATAGTTAGATGGAATAGCTGTCAGCTCACGCAGAATGACCCCGTTGCAGAAGGGTTTAACTGATTCTGAATCGGTCACATTAGCTCCGTAGTTCCCTATATGAGGATAAGTAAAAGTAATGATCTGACCGGCGTAAGAAGGGTCACTTATTATCTCTTGGTACCCACTCAACGATGTATTAAATACAATTTCACCGCTTGTAAACGGTTTTACAGATCCAACAAGTTCGCCAGAAAAAACTTCCTTGTTTTCAAGCACTAAGTTACCAGTAATATATTGTCTCACGGTAAGATAATTCCTTTGCTATTTAATTCCATTATGAATATTTCTTTCTACCACTGTATTGTCTAACACTGTATTGTCTAACACTGTATTGTCTAACACTGTATTGTCTAACACTGTATTGTCTAACACTGTATTGGTTAACACTGTATTGTCTAACACTGTATTGTCTAACACTGTATTGTCTACCACTGTATTTTTAAGTCACTATCTTTCCATCGTCAACTTTAAAATCTCCATTTAAAACGACCATTCCTACTTCACCCAACAGCTCTTTATTTAAATAAGGACTGTTAATTGAATCAGATTCGATATCTGAAACAGTCTGGCATATCGTTTTGAGAGGATTAATCACTACAAAATTGGCTAACTTCCCCTCTTCAATCTCCAATCCACCCAAATTTAATATTCTCCTTGGGTTCAGAGACATCTTCTCTACGATAATAGAAAGGATATCCAGACAACCCAAAAGTTCTCTTGGACGTTTTGCTTGGGTTAAGGCAGTAAAAACTGCAGCAAATGAACTCTGTAGCCCTAACATCCCAAACGGTGCTTCTTCAATCGGTAACTCTTTTTTAACAGAACGGTGTGGCGCATGATCCGTGGCGATAACATCGATAATTTCATTCAACTTTTTGCGCAGATACAGAACATCATTTAAACATCTTAAAGGTGGATTTACTTTAAAGTTGGGGTTTAAAGACAGAAGCTCAGTCTCATCAAAAAAAAGGTGATGCGGAGTCACTTCACAAGTTATATTAATCCCACTTACTTTTGATTTATGAACAATTTCTGCTGACTCCTTGACTGAAATATGCATGGCATGGTATCTGGTATTTTTGGATTTCAGTATCGATAAGTCCCTTTCTAACATTTCAATTTCCCAAGTTCTATCTATACCTTTTAAACCTAACTTCGTAGAAGTATCTCCCAGATTCATCACCCCATCTAAACTATTTGATATTGACTCCAAATGTTGACCAATTATGCATTCTGAATTTTCAAGAATTTCAACTGCTTGCTTCATTAGTTTCGCATCTTGCAGACCGCTTCCGTCGTCGGTAAAATATCTCACTCCATATTCAGCAAGTTCTTCAATATCTGTCAATTCTCTGCCGTTTCTTCCCACGGTCAATGAACCGGCTAATTCAATATTGACTCCATATGTTTCTGTGTAGCTAATTACAGATTTAACATCTTCAATAACTTTTTTATTGTCACTACACGGTTCGGTATTGGGCATAGCAAGGAGATATTCAAATCCTCCTTTTACTGCTGCTCTGCTGCCTGACATTAGCGATTCTGAAATCGACCCTGGATATCTCAAATGACAGTGCATATCAACAAACGGAGGCACCACTATATTTCCGTTTAAATCGACAGTATCTAACATTGCTTGTAATTCAATGTGATTAGAGATGTCTATATGTTGTGAAATTTTAACAATTCTGCCTTCTGGGTCAATTAATATATCTGCTTTTCTCGTTCCTGCAGCATCAATTATCGTTGAGTTTTTAAACAGTCTATATCTATTCTTTAAAAAGTTATTGCCCATAAACCCCATCACCTAATAGAAAGTCTAAGTCCATAGTTTTATAAAGCACTGACATTCTGCAATACACTGAGTTTCTAACTTGATTTAAGATCAAGGACCGATTTGAATCTATTACTTCGGAATCAATCTCCAAATCTCTTACCTGAGGACCGGGATGCATCACTAAAGTAGAATCTTTAGCCTTATCTAAAAGCTTTCTAGTTATGCCGTATACTGATCTATATGATATCGGGTCCACAAGCAACGGCTCATGAATTCTTTCTAGTTGAATCCGCAATGCTACTATTAAATCCACTTCTCCCACGAAATCGTTAATATCATTTGAGATCCCAGAAACTTTAAATCCTATGTCGTAAACTGGCAAGAGCTCTGTTGGACCCACAAGATACATTTGACACCCTAAGATTTCAAACAGCTCTCCTAAGGATCTTGCGACTCTTGAGTGAATTATGTCTCCGACAACTGCTATTTTGAGCTTTGAAACTTGATCTACAGTCTCAACCCCGACTGAAGTAAAACGCCCTTGGCTGATCGCCTCTCTTATGGTCAGAAAGTCTCCAAGAGCCTGAGTCGGGTGGCTCCGAGTGGCATTTCCTGCATTTACTATGGGTAAATCTACCCATGAACTTACTTGATTAACCGTACTTACGGAACTTGACCTAAGAATGATAGCGTCTAAACCCAGTGCTTTCAGCGTCAGCACTGTATCTTTGATCGACTCTCCTTTTTCCAAAGAAGACTTTTCGGAATCAAAACCGATGATATTTAATCCGAGACGCTT
>JAJYVQ010000201.1 GCA_021791915.1 Actinomycetes bacterium
TAGCTGAAAAACTGTCTATCTTGGACTTAAAAAATGGAGCTAAAATATCTGGCTCTATGTTTCCCATGTATAGAAAAGCAGGTTCCAAATTACTGAGAGCTTTAACTTCGTTGGCTTTGGATTTGCATTCGGATATTTTCGAAGAGATTCGACCCCCTACTTTTGTGAAGACAGAAACCATGAAGTCAACAGGACATTTACCCAAATTTGCAGACGAGGCTTATCATATGGAAAGAGATGATATGTGGGCAATTCCCACAGCTGAAGTTCCGCTAACGTCATTGGGCAAAGACGAAGTTTTCAAAGAAGAAGAACTTCCGAAATATATGACAGCTGTAACCGCATGCTTTAGAAGAGAAGCGGGTGCAGCAGGCAGTGACACTAGGGGACTTCTAAGGGTACACGAATTTGATAAAGTGGAAATTTTGTCTTACTGTACTAAAGAACAGTCAAAGGCAACTCACGAGTTGCTGTTAGAACGGGCAGAAAATATCGTTAAAATTTTAGGACTTAAGTACAGAGTTTTAGATCTTTGCACTGGAGATATTGGTAATTCTTCGAGGAGAACATTTGATATTGAGGTTTACTCCCCGGGTTGTGATAAGTGGCTTGAGGTTTCGTCGGTTTCGTGGTTTGGAGACTACCAAGCTCGTCGAGCTAATATTCGTTACAGAAAAAAAGATGACTCCAAACTCGAACTTGTTCACACTTTAAATGGGTCTGCTTTGGCGTGGTCCAGAATATGGCCAGTATTAATTGAAACAGGTCATCGTATCGACGGGACAGTTAAATTACCCGATGTGCTCGCTAAATACCTTAACGACAAGACTGTTATCGGTCTTGACGGAAATTTGCAGTAGATTAAAAGTTTAATCGATTTCGAATCTGTACCCAAGTCCCCGAACAGTTGAAATTCTATTTTCAGTTGACCCGTTTTCTTGAAGTTTTTTCCTAATTGATCTTATATGAACATCTAACGTTTTTGAACTTCCATAGAAATTGGGCCCCCAAACTTTATCTATTAGCTTTTCTCTTAAGACTACTTTTCCAGCAGAAACCATAAGAGCTTCCAAAAGATCAAACTCCTTTACTGTAAAAATGACCTTTCTTCCTTTTATTTTGACTTCATAAGTTTCTGGGTCAAGTTCGATTTCATTTGCTTCTAAGCGTTTATGCTTAACGGAAGAGAATTCAGTTTCATTTTTACGTCTTATAACCGCTCTGATCCTGGCAATTAGTTCGAACATCCTGTAAGGTTTGGCGACGTAATCATCAGCTCCTACTTCCAAACCCACTACTGTATCCATTTCGGATGATTTTGCAGATACCATGATTATAGGAACCTGAGATTTAAGTCTGATTGTTCGGCATACGTCGAGTCCGTTTATTTTGGGTAACATTACATCCAATAGAATTACATCTGGACTTATTGAGTCAAAGTTAGCCAATGCCTGCTGTCCGTCCTTTGCAACATATACTTTAAATCCTTCCCGTTTTAATCCGATAGCTAAAGCATCGACGAAAGATATTTCATCTTCTACTATTAGTATTGAGAGTTGATCCGTACCGTTGGATTTTGCTTGAACTGTCATCTTATTAAAACTGTTGAAACTAGATTTCTGTCAAAACTATTGTAGAAGATTATTTGGATGAATCATTTGGGTTAAACAAAGGAAATACTATTGTGAAAGTGGAACCCACTCCCTCCATAGATTTTACACTGATATTTCCGCTGTGGTTTTGAACAACATGTCTTACTATAGAAAGACCTAGACCGGTGCCACCAGATTCGCGGGATCTGGCTTGGTCTACCCGATAAAACCTCTCAAATATTCTTTCTAGCTCCCGTTCTGGTATTCCTATTCCGGAATCGGCTATTTCAATCAGTGCATTTTCGTCCTGTCTAATTAAATTTACTTGTACGGTAGTGCCTTTTTCAGAGTATTTAATTGCATTTTCGATTAAGTTCGAGACTGCGCTGACAATCTGTCTTCTGTCTCCTAAGATGTTTAAACTGTCTAACCATTCGTCATACTTTAATTCAATTTGCTTATTGGAAGCTAAATGTCTGTTTCGTTCAATTGAATCTGCGACAGTTAAATTTAAAGATACAACATCGCGTTGGGGTGACTGTTCGGCTTCAATCCGGGAAAGGTCTAATAAGTCATCAATTGTTCTGCTGGCCCTAAAGGCTTCAATTTGAATTCTTTCAGCAAGTTTCTTGATAACGTCAAAGTTAGTTTCGTCGGCTAAGGTTTCTGCCAATAGTCCCAAAGCGCTCATGGGAGTTTTAAGCTCATGACTAACGTTAGCCACGAAGTCACGTCTCATATCTTCTAATTTCTTTTTTTCAGAAGTATTTTCCAATACAACCACGTAACCCAATGACCTCTGCCCGTCGTCGACTGGAATGCACTTAAAAGAAATGGTAAGTCTACTTTCGCCAAATATTTCAAGAGACTTTTCAGCAGTACCCATGTTTGCAATTGACATTTTAATTACTTCGTCTAATGCGTTTGCGGCAACTAACTCTGTGCTACTGAAAGACAACAGAGTAATCGCAGCGACATTTTTAAATAATATGTCGCCTGTTTCATCGCATAATAAAATTCCTTGAGGAAGTCTGTCAAGCGTTCGTTTCATTCTGATTGCATCCGAACTTACCTCACTAACTGCGGCGGCAGCTTGATCCGTTGCAATCTCAAGTTTTGTGAGTATCGTATCCAAATGTGCTTTTTCGTTGAGGTGTATATCTTCACCAAGTCTTGACGTCAAAGCACTAAGTCGCTGTAAAAGTTCTTTCTTGCCAACCCTAGAAAAATACAAGCCAACCAAAATTAGGATAACGACAAAGCCAGCAGCTATCGCAATTATTTCAATCAGGCTTAAAGTTAATTTCATACATACTAGCTTGCCATGTATTTTGGTTAACATTTGAAATTTAAAAGTTAAACATTACTAGAATAATATGTACTATAATGAAATACATTGAAATATAATATAAATATGGAAAAAGAGGTAAGCAAATGAAAATATTCTTAAATCAGATTTTTATGCGACATTTGGCAGATATTAGTGTGAAACTGTTTAGCTTGAAAAACTCAACAAAATTTCTTAGAAATGTATTCGTAAACGTTCAGCCTGATATGGGAGCTTTGCCAGGGGGTTCTACTTTACAGACGCTTACAAACGGAATTGCAGGATGGACACTTATGATTGCTCTTATCGCTTTGCTTGTAGGTGCTGCATCTTGGGCAATTGGAGCCCATTCCCAGAACTATCATCAAAGCTCAGTCGGGAAAAGAACCGTGTTGGTTTCAGCAGGAGCAGCCCTTTTGATAGGTGCAGCTCCCGAATTGATCAACTTCTTTTTTTCAATGGGTCAAAATATTCATTGATTTAACTAAACGCATCGGCATTTGAAACACTTCTAAAGGTGGATAATTAGATTTGCAGTCGATTGTTTGAAAAAGTTTATTTTGAAAAAGTTTATTTTGAAAGGTTTATTTTAAAGTGTTTTCAGGAATACTATCTGGACTATTTTCGGTCTCGGTTGGAAAAGTTATCAATTCAATTATAAGTTGGGTTGCTGCTTCAGCTATTTATTTAACTGGCGAAGTCGGAAGTTTTTTAAACGGACAACTTCAACCAGATATCTCTTCTGCCAATTTCGGACATTACCTGAATTTGGTAGAGCTGACTTCTGCGGCTTTACTTTTGCCTTTGGTATTTGCAGCTGCTATAAAGCTTATTGTAACTCAGGATATCCAAGGTCTAATCAAATTAATTGGTATTCATATTCCAATTGCTCTTACGGGGACTGCCTTGGCTGTTGTGTTAATTAAACTGCTGCTTAAACTAACCGACAACTTATCGACAATGTTTCTAAATTCAGCGGGCGTAGATCTGTCTTCAGGACTCGAAAATTTGGGAAGATATTTAACAATGGTTTCTTCGCC
>JAJYVQ010000024.1 GCA_021791915.1 Actinomycetes bacterium
ATATTTATTAGGTATACCTAATATTAGGTATACCTAATATTAGTTGCATTATAATTCTCAGAGCCTTTTTTAAAGATAAATAAGTATCTGAAAAATCCGTATATTTATACTAAATCTAACTATGAAACCCAGATTGAAAACTAAATCTTCTATCGGATTCTTGGTGAGTCTAATTTTTATTCTTCTCTGTTTTACGAGTTGTAGTAGCTTAAAATCAACTTCAAACCAACTTATCTTATATAACGGCCAGCACCTTCAGACGACTCAGGAACTAGTAAGCAAGTTCGAACAACTCACGGGAATAAATGTTGAAATAAGAACCGCTGACGAAGATACTTTGGTAAATCAGATTGAACAAGAAGGCAAGAACTCACCAGCTGATCTGATATTTACTGAAAACTCGCCGTCTTTAGAACAACTTTCAAACAAAGGAATTCTCTATACTCTCCCCGCATCGACATTCAAAAACTCAACTAGAAAATTTGACCCTAGGAGTAAAACATGGATTGCAGTTACTTTGAGGTACTCTCAGATCGTATACAACAAGCACCTAATGTCTTCTAATAATCTGCCCACTGACATCCTTGATTTTGCGGACAAAAAATACTACGGTAAGATTGGGTTAGCTCCAACAGAAACAGATTTTCAGCCGATTTTAACTGCAGTAATAAAAGCATACGGATATCAAACGGCTTTAAATTGGTTACTTAAGGTAAAGACCAATGCCACAAATCACATATATCCTGACAACGAAACGCTAACAAGTGCAGTCAATTCCGGCCAAGTGGCTATGGGAATCATAAATCAATATTATTGGTTCCGACTGAAAGCACAGATCGGTGATGCGGCAATGAATTCAAGTTTGGTCAGTTTTAAACCTTACAATCCAGGTAACGTAATCGATGTATCTGGAATCGGAATCTTAAAAAGTTCTAATCACAAATCCATAGCCCTAGAATTCGTTAAATTTATAACTTCAAGAGAAGGGCAAAACATAATCGAAAGTTCGGACAGCTTCGAATACCCTGTAAATTCATTCGTTAAACAGAACCCTCTACTTCCAAAACTTTCTACCTACAAACCTTATCCTATTACAGTTGAAGAATTGGGAAATGGGGAGGGGGCTATCAGATTGCTCAGACAAGCTCAGTTAATTTAACGAAAAACTTATTAAATGAAATACTTTAAAATACAGAACTTATTTTTAAGTTCCATTTGTGCACTGATTGGATTGTTGCTAGTTTCGCCACTGGCTTTTATGATTTATCAGTCCTCAAAAGTTGGCTATCATCATCTTAAAAGCCTGATCTTTAGACAAATAACTTCTAATCTTCTAATAAATACGATTGAGCTCGCAGTACTGGTATGTATATTCGCATGCCTATTAGGAACTTTTTTGGCAGTTTTAGTAAACAGGTATACAATAAAGTTTGCAAAAACCGTGACTACATTATTGATTGTTCCTTTGGCAATACCGGATTTTGTTATAGGATACGCATATAACTCAATCTTTCCGAGCATTAGTGGTCTTTTCGGTGCGGTATTGGTAATGACTTTTAATACATATCCATTGGTTTTTCTGCCGGTAAATGCTGCAATGAAAAGATCAAATCACTCGCTTGGGTTGTTAGCTAGGACATTTGGATTCAATAGAGTACAAATCTTTTTCAAAGTTACATTACCGCAGATCAAAGCGGCAATTACTGGCGGGAGCCTTTTAGTTATTCTTGTCCTATTGTCTGAATACGGAGCATTTGAAATACTGAGATTTAATACCTTTACAACAGAAATCTTCAGTGAATATCAAATTGGATTTAATTCTGCAGGTGCAAACGCTCTGTCGTTGATTTTAGTGGCAATTGCCATGTTGGTACTCTGGTTTGAATACAAAATTTCTCGAGATAATCAGCGTCAACTCGATAATACTACAAGGTTTGAAGAAACAACTAAGTCTTTTCGCATATCTTTGGCATTTTATTTGACGACTATACCCTTAATTGTATTTGCTGTAGGAATTCCACTATATGTAATTTTTTATTGGATAATTAATAACAATCACGCCGACGCTTTCAGCCTGCCCATCCTACCAGCTTTCATTCATACTATTGAATTCGGTGTATTTGCCGGCGTCATTTCGACTTTGCTTGCAATTCCAGTGAGTTATTTTGCAATTAGAACAAAATCGAAATTGTCAGTTATAATCGACCGATCGTCATTTCTGATTCAGTCGATGCCGTCGTTGGTGGTAGCGCTTTCTTTTGTATACTTTGCAATCAGACTAGCTGCCCCACTATATCAAAGTTCATTACTCATAGTTATGGCATATAGCTTGTTATTTTTCCCTCTCGCATTAGTATCGCTTAAAGGTACATTAAGTCAGATATCACCTGAATATGAACAAGTTGCAAAGACGCTAGGTTTAAACTCAGTGAAAATTTTTTTAAAAGTAACGTTAAGACTCATTATGCCTGGCATCATATCGGCTTTTAGTTTAGTTTTTCTTTCTACCGTCACCGAACTGACACTAACTTTGGTTTTAGTTCCAAATGGAATAAACACTCTTGCAACTTCATTTTGGGTATTTGAAACAAATAACTCCTATTCTCAAGCGGCCCCTTTTGCTCTGATTATGGTCTTAATGGCGACAATACCATCTTTAACTTTAAATAAGTGGTTTGCTAAGAACCAGACTAAGTTAAACAATATAACTTTAACAACTGCTTTGACTGCTTAACATGAAAGACTTACTATTAAAAGAAATCGACTACAGTTATTTTCATCAGAATGTATTAACTGGTGTTAACTTTGTTGGGAAAGACCAGCAAATAACAACCATCTTGGGAGAATCAGGCTCGGGAAAAACTACCCTGCTTAAAATTATAGCTGGACTTTTAAGACCAGACAGTGGAGAAATTTTTTTGGGAGAAAAGATATTCTTTGATAAAGATCACTATATCCCGTGCGAAAAAAGGCGGTTCGGTTACGTTCCACAAGACGGAGCTCTATTTCCGAATTTAAATGTCTTTTCAAATATTACTTTCGGATTAAAGAAAAAAGATAGAAATTCAAAAGATATATATGATCTACTCAATAAGGTAGAACTTACTCATTTGCAACACCGAATGCCTTACCAGCTTTCTGGAGGTCAAAAACAAAGAGTTGCCCTAGCTAGGGCACTTGCAATAAGACCTGAATTAATTCTACTTGACGAACCGTTTTCATCGCTTGACGCAAACCTTCGAAATGACGTGCGACTTGAAGTCAAAGGAATCTTAAATGAGTTCAATACAACTGCGATTCTCGTAACTCATGATCAGGACGAAGCCCTATCTGTCTCTGACTCAGTTGCCATTTTAAAAAAAGGAAAATTCATATGTCAAAACAGTCCCAAAAATTTGTATACAAATCCCCCCAATCTTGAAGTTGCATCTTATTTCGGTCAGATAAACATTCTAGACGGAATCCTGAAACAAAACATAGTGTCAACTGAAATCGGAAATTTAAAAGCGAACACAAGCTATATTTCTTATAAAAACAAGACGTCAGCCGATCTTAAAGTAAAAGTATTGATAAGGCCAGAACAGATAGTAGTAAACCTTCAAGAAAATCAAAATAGAAAATTCAAAGCTATAAACGTAGAATATTTTGGACATGATTCTTTGGTAGAACTTACTTTAGATACAGAATCCAAAGTTCTACAATCACCACTGTTGATGCGAAATTCAACTGCTTATCCTATTTATCCAAACGATCTAATGGCAATAGATATTTTGGGAGAGGTATTAGTTTATGATGAGTAATTCAAGACAGTAAAATCACGCTCAATAATTTTATGCAAATAATATAACTAGGTTATAACAGTTCGAAGCATCTAACGTTAGCTCTCCAAACCCAGTTTTTGACGTAACTTCTGATCTTTCTGTTTTACTTCGTTTGACTGATCCAATCTAAACTGTTCATATTTTTTGTAAATCTCTTCGTCGCTAACAGCCAATATGCGAAGCGCCAATAATCCGGCGTTTTTTGCACCGTCAATTGCAACTGTTGCCACCGGAATTCCTTTGGGCATCTGAACCATCGATAACAGCGAATCAAGTCCTGATGTCGACTTGGACATAATCGGAACACCAATTACAGGTACTGAGGTAACCGCAGCAATAACTCCAGCCAAGTGTGCTGCACCCCCAGCTGCTGCTATTATAACTCCGATATCATTTTCTTTGGCGGATTTAGCGAAAGCAACAGTTTCATCAGGCGTTCTATGTGCAGAGAGAACTCTGACATCGGCTTCCACGCCAAATTCTGCCAATACTTCCCATGCCTGTTTCATTACTTCGGCATCAGAATCGCTACCCATTAAAATTGCTACTTTTAACATACGAATATATTAGTTGCTTAAAAACTACTACAGCGACAACTCCACCTTCAAAATATCAGCTCAACGTAGAAATTTCCTGCAATTTTGGTAAATTAGTAATCAAAAAGTTAGCATTTAAGTTCATTTTGGGTAAATCTTATTTGCAGGCAAAAGAACTAATCTAAATGATCTAAATTACAATCTGCAATAGATCCAACATAAAATTGCTGAGAGTTAAAATATAAAGATCTTCAATAAAATTAACTTAGATATAGGATTTAAATAGTCGCATTAAATCGAATTGATACGAAATTAACTATTTACTTTCAAATATTTCTCCCCAACTCTGGCTAAATAAACCCCAATGATCGAACCTGCAACCACATCACTAGGATAGTGATCATTAACTATAATTCGAGAAATTCCGATTAAAAGCGCCAATAACTTTAACCACTTAAATTTCACCACGGAATTTTCAAACAAATATGCGGTTGCAAATGCCGCAATTGTATGTCCAGATGGAAATGAATTTGAATTAGGCATCCTCAACCATCTAGCCCTGACAATTTTTGGAAAGCCTGACACAACTTCATCTGAACCTTTTGAGACTTCAGTAGCTACATTGTCCATTTGGGGGCCACTACCGTTAGGACGCTTGCGATTAAAGACAACTTTTAAGGCAGAACTAAATATCACCGACCCAATTCCGCTAAAAGCTAATACCTTAATAATCTTAAAGCTTTCCTTTGGTTTCTTTGCTAAAGCAACGACAGCAACCAATACCCAAACTAGCCCGTAATCTCCCATAAATGACAAAATTTCTGCAAACGAGAACAGAAATTTGTTTTTTCTGACTCGATCAAATTTAGAATTTACATAATGGTCAAATTCAGTGATCCACTTATTAAGTTCCGATTTACTATTTACGGTCACGGACGAATACAGATATCTTTCTGATGGATCAAATCTCTTCTGGATCTACAATTGAAAAGCTTGAGCTGTGGGAGAGTTCGGTTAGGGCCAAGTCTGGATTGCCCCCGTTTGTAGGACAGTATTTTGAAAAGAAACACCACTGACACTTAAAAGATGGATTCGGTCTGAAATCATCCCTTATGCATGCTCGTTCTATAGCAGACCAAACTGCTTTGGTTCGTTTCAAATAACTTTTAATTCTTTCTTCGTCTATTTCTGATGTAATAGTAACACTATCTGCTAAATATAAAAGTTTAACTTGTTTTGGTATAAAGTTAAGCAAGCTGTAACACAGCAGACCATAAAAGTTTACACCAGTCAATCTGGAACTTTCCAATTCGACTGCAGGTGATTTTCCAGTTTTATAGTCAACTACAATAAAATTTCCTTCACTGTCAATATCGAGTCGATCTATTATGCCTCTTAATTTTATATTCTCTATCACAGTTTCAAGTTGCAGTTCAATTCCTACAGCATTTATGTTTGCAGGATTTTCCATAGTTAAGTAGTTTGATAGAAGTACCTTAGACTCATTTTCAAGCTTTAGCATCTCCTCTGTTGTCAATCGTAAACTGATAAGTTCTGGATTAGACTTAAATCTATCAAATACACTTTTAAATATCTCAAATAAGTTCGACGTATCAGTCCTAGATTCCTCGCTTTGACCATAATATATTTGCAATACTTCATGGACTAATATACCTTTTAGGGTAACATAAGTAGCTGGTGGGGCTATGTGATCAATAACGGAAAATTTAAATGCCAATGGACAGTCCGTGAAAGCCGTAACTTTTGATGGCGAAAGTGAATTAGGCAACTCTAAACCCATATATACAGATTAGACCCTAAATGCTACACATTGTCGTGATTTATATACTATAAATGTTATATGCAAACTTTTATTCATAACTACGGCTATTTCGGACTTCTGATTGTAACGCTCTTAGAATCTGCCTGCATTCCCATTCCGTCTGAAATTACTTTGACCGTTGCGGGTTCGCTAGCCGCTCCAGCTTCATTGAGTCATTTGAATATAGTGGCTGTAATTATAATTGCTACGATCGGAGAACTGGTTGGAGGGTTCATCGCATGGGGAGTTGGTAGAACCGGTGGTCGTGCTGCAGTGCTTAGATTCGGTAAATACGTTATGTTAGACATTAAAGATTTAGAAAAAGCCGAAGCTTTTTTTAAAAAGCGAGGAAACATCACTGTATTGATCGGAAGAATTTTACCAGTCGTTAGAACGTTTATTTCACTTCCAGCGGGAACTGGAGAAATGAGTCCCGTGACATTTGGAGCATTCACAATAATAGGCAGTGGGATTTGGTGTACTGCGTTAGGTCTGATAGGTTACTTTCTGGGTAGCAAACTTCACATCGTTAATACAATTAATAAAATATTAACTAACGTTGGATATTTAAGTGCCGCAGTAGTAATAGTTTTATTGGCACTTTTTTTCTACCACAGGCTCCGATTAAAAAGACATCAAAACGAATCTGCTGCACAAGGCTAATAATCTGATATTTCAACTCTAAATATTTAGCAGTTTTAGAATGTAAAAGTTTTGCAGATATTTAAGGTTGCCTTAGTGACAATCATTTTGGCTATATAGTTGAAAGATAACCCAAAACAGACACTTTAGAAAGTTCCGTGTTTTCCCTTACCCTTTGAAAATTCTGTAGCCCCCGATAGAGTTTCTCCGCTCATAATGACTTCTAAGCCACGCTTGATTTCATTTAATATCGCATCTTTTTCACTCAGGTCCCACTGCTCAATTGCGCTTAATCTGTCCGAGTACATACACTTCTGAGGAAAGTTAGATAATTCATGGGCAAGCTCAACAGCTGTCTCAAGAGCTTGTCCATTAGAACACACTCTGTTCGCCAACCCAAATTCATAAGCTTCGCTGGCTTTAACTTCTCTGCCAGTTAATATCATATCCATAGCTCTGGACTGACCGATCAGTCTCGGTAGTCTTATCGTTCCCAAATCGACCAGCGGAACTCCAAACCTTCTACAAAATACACCAAAAATTGCCGATTCGGAAGCAACCCTTAAATCACACCAAAGTGCAAGTTCTAAACCTCCCGCAACGGCGTACCCTTCAACTGCAGCAATTGTAGGTTTTTTTAGTCTAATTCTTGATACTCCCAATGGGCCGTACCCTTCCACTGTTACCTTATTGCCTCTCCCTTCAGAAATTGCTTTTAAGTCGGCACCAGAACAAAAGTTCCCTCCCGCACCAGTTAGAATACTAACTTTCAGTGAGTCATCTTGATCAAATGATTCAAAAGCTTCAATTAGATGTTCTGCTACGTCTTTATCCACACAGTTTCGCTGTTGCGCTCTGTTAATTGTTACTACTCTTACAGAATCAAAATCTTCGACCAAGACTTTATTACAACTCACATTTACCTCCAAAAAAATCCAACATTATTCGATTATCGGTTACTAATATCAATTAGTTTTTAAATCTTTTAAATTAAATTTATATCTTTAGGTCAGACTTACAATTAAGTCTCTGAATTTTTCTTCAGCCAATTTTCTTCTGTTTGGAATATATTCCGAAAGGACCTCTGTTCTTTCATAGTTTTTTAAGATCTGTCTTGCTACAGTTACTTTGTGAACTTCGTCTGGACCGTCGTAAATTCTCGCAGCTCTAGCATGTCTGTACATGGCTTCAAGTGGCAAGTCACAAGAAAAACCCAAACCCCCGCAAGACTGTATTGCTCTATCAATAACATTGAACAAAACTTTTGCTCCAAAAAATTTAATCGATGAAATTTCAGTCCTGGAAGCTTTATTTCCAAACTTATCCATCTTCCACGCCGCATGCAATGTCATTAGCCTCGCTGCAGTAATTTCTGCATAGGACTCTGCTATCCAATTTTGTGCTGTCTGCTTTTCTGCCAAATAGCTTTTATGCAAGAATCTGGAAAGTGACTGTTGACAAAGGATGTCAAAGGCTCGATTAGCTTGACCAATCCATCTCATCGCATGATGAATTCTGCCTGGTCCCAACCGCTCCTGAGCCAACCTGAATCCATGACCTTCTGGACCAATTAAGTTATCAATCGGTACCCTAACGTCGGTATATCTTATCTCTGCATGATTTCCGAACTGTCCGTAAATTAAATGAGGTTCTCCCATGGTTGCAATATCTCTTACAATCTCTACACCTTCTGTATTTGTAGGAACCAATATCATAGAACAACCTTGATAGGGATGAACTTCTGGATTAGTAACTGCCATTACAATCAAAAAGTCCGCAACAGAACCATTTGTGGTAAACCACTTGTGCCCATTAATTACCCATTCGTCTCCGTCCTTAACGGCGGTAGTTTTAATTAATGTCGGGTCACTTCCAGCATTTGGCTCGGTCATAGAAAACCCGCTGTGCTTATCTCCTCTTAAAAGTGGGTTTAGCCAAGATTCTCGCTGATCTTCTCTGCCAGTTTCTGCGATCCCGATTGCTATAAGCTCAGCATTTCCAGAATCTGGAGCATTGTTGCCGAAAACCAGTGGCGAAATAAAGCTTCTACCTAATATTTCGTGCATTAACCCAAGCTTAAGCTGTCCAAATCCCTGTCCTCCTAACTCCCTTGTTAAATGTGCAGCGAATAACTCTTTTTGTTTTACAATTTCTTGCAGTGGCTTGACAGCTTTAAGCAAATTTTCATAGCTCAAATTCAACGTCTCTAACGGTTCAACCTCCTCTCTGCAAAACTGCCTCATCCATTCAAGTTTCTCTTCAAATTCTGGTTCGGTAGAAAAATCCCACGCCATAAAATCTCCTTAAAGTTCTCAGACTGATATTTTAAGCTTAGCTACATTTCAAACTGTTAATTATTGCACTTTAAACATAAGAAATTTTTTAGTAAGATGTGTAATGTGAGCTTTTCAATAAGTCGCCGTAAATTTTTGGGAATATCACTGGGGCTTGTGGGGTCGACAATATTTTATGAAGGTTACAGGTACTCAGAAAATTACTTAAAAGTAAATAATACCCTAAAGTTAACTAACAGCTCTATTCCCGCCAATTTAAACTGGCCGAACGGACAGCTGATGCCAAGCTTCAATGCACCTTCAAGTCTGGATGTGGCTACATTGGTTGGAATGCCCGAAGATCAACAAGTTATGTTTGCAACCCTTCAGGGACTGGTCAATAAAATTACTCCGCAAATATATCTTTTACAAGATGATCTCGAAGGAAGAATGACCTGGTTGGATGAACTTGGAATTCCGTACAGACTTTTTAGTTCTCCTTGGGACTTATTTGAAATTCATAAAGATGTGTTAAGGGGGCTGATTGTCTATGACGACAATTTTATGGACACTATAAATGTAGCGACCACATTTAGCTCAATCTATTCAAGCGTAGTAGTAAGCCCCAAACTTTTAGCCGAAGTACAAAGTTATACTTCACTACCCATAAGGCTTTCACTTGTGGGCAAATATAATTCCGCCATCGAAGCTTACAGCCTATCTTACATGGAGTGGAAAAAGTCGACATCAAAAAGAATAGTAGTCGGTATCTCTCCACAAGTTGCAGTTAGCGACCCACCTGTTGATCAGGTTCCCTATTTCGGTGAAGTTGGAATAGGTGGGTTATCCATCCAGGGACCCTACAGTTATGTTCCAAACCCTTTTTTAAGGGACTACTGTGTTGCAGTAGATGCATTCTGTTTTTGGTTGGATCCTTTGGAAGAGTCTCAAAATGAACTATTCGGAAACATTCTTTCTGACCAAGAGCCCAATTCACTTTACATGGGATGGTTTCCCAATGGAAGTGGCGGCGGTGAAGAAGCAGGCGTTTCATTGTGTTCCAAAAATCAAATCAGAACTGTCGCAGCTGACTTCTGTACTAATTTAACCGTATTTTCGGGTGTAAACCAAACCGTATCACCTCAGAAAATGCCTGCAGTCCCATCTCTTGCAAATGAGATATATCTTACGATAACCTTCACCGAAGGAGACAATCTTCAGTATAACGAACACCAACTTCGGGTAATTTGGGACGATCCCGATCGAGGCTCAATTCCTTTGAACTACTCTATAGAACCGCTTCTTTTAAATGCAGCTCCAAATATTTTAAACTACTATTTATCTACTGCTACTCCAAATGATTGCTTAATTGCTGGACCTTCGGGCGCAGGTTACATGTATCCTGCTCAGTGGCCCCAAAGTGAGTTAGCTAATTATCTACAGCTGTCAGCTAATTACCTTAATGCGATCGGTTTAAACGTAATTAACATCTTAAATCACCCTCAGGGAACTTATATTCCGCTAACACCCCAAAGCGGTTCTGAATACGAATCTATATTAAATCCAATCGGGATATTGGCAGATTGGGGAAACTCTAATACTATTGTCACCTTAGGAAATAATCTCCCCGCCATAACCGGACAACTTGCTTCGACTACCCTAGAATTGGAATACATTTTGAGTGAAATATCTAGCTCAAACAGTACAACTCCTGCGTTTTATTCTGTTGGAGTTGTAGCATGGAATTTATCCCCGACTCAAGTTGTGCAAACATTAAGTTCCTTAAGTCTTACTAACTTTAATATTGTCAGATCGGATATATTTTTTGCTCTTTTGAGACAACACTTGGGACTAAATGCCTGGACTTAATTTGTTAGGACTTAATTTGTTAGGACGTAATTTGTTAGGACTTAATTTGTTGAAACGTAAGCTAATCATGAAACTTAAACATATGAATCTAGCCACATCACCTGTTAGGTCATCAATTAAAAGAATGCTTGTGCTTTTAATGTTCATTCCTTTTTTCTTTGTACCACAAGTTAAAGTGTCGAATACTCTGCCTACTTTTATCAACTCAAAATTAACTTCATCGTCTTCTTCGCTTTTAACCGTAAACGATAACAACGCTTTTGACTCAATTAGCTGTCCATCACAAAACTTGTGTTACATCTCGGGAGTTTCAGGTTTGGGAACGGGAGTAGTCGACTTGACAACTGATTCAGGAAATACCTTTAATAGCTTGGAGTCCGCATCTTCAATGGGTCTAATAAATCTTATAAACTGTCCTAGCCAATCGGTATGTTACGTAACTTCAGAGATGCAAAGCACCAATACATCGGAACTTGCAATTACCCAAAACGGTGGCGGATCTTTTAACGTACTTTCAAATGGACCCACTGATATTCTAAACTATACTTCACTTTCCTGTATAAATAATGAAACTTGCATGTTTGTGGGAAACAATATCTATTCAAATCCAGCAATTGAATTGACTTCAAATCAAGGAACCACTTTTAACTCGGGATCTGTTCCGAGCGGAATTGCACAGATAACTTTTGTGTCTTGTATTAACTCTACAACCTGTGTTATCGCTGGCTTAAACTCTTCGAGTTCCCCGGAAGCATTTGAAACAAGCAATTTCGGAAGTTCATGGACACAAATTTTATTACCCTCGTCGTTGGGTGAAATTACCGGGTTTAGTTGCGCAACTAATTCAGAATGTGCACTCGTGGGAAATTCAGTCAGCTCAACTGCTACAGCAGAATTTATAAACTTAACTCAACAGACCGTTGAATCTGTTAACGTGCCTTCAGGTATTCAGACTTTAAATTCAGTCAACTGCCAACTAAACGGAACTGCTACTGAATGTGTATCAGTGGGTCAGTTGGCAAATTACCAGCCAGCAATAATACTATCTTCTAACTTGGGAAACTATAGCATGCAGAGCACCTCAAGCAACTCGGGATTGTTGGAGTCTGTAAGCTGTTCGACAACTGATTTCTGTGGTGCGATTGGTAAAAGTGGTGAATCTAACGGACTTTTTAGCACATATTCAAATGGTACCGCTGAATTTACCAATGTTTCAGATTCTCTTGACAACTTCAACAGTTTAGACTGTGTAAACAGTACATTTTGTGCTGCAACATCGACTGATCAAAATGCAGGGTCTTCGTTATTTTTTAGCACTGATTTCGGAGGAACTTACAGCCAAGTCCTTTCAGAACCGGGAGGAGTTATCGTAAACGGGCTGTCATGTCCCAGCTCATCTGAGTGCTACGTTGCATTAAATAATACTGGAACTCCGAACTTGATTATTGTTACAAACCCCTCTTTGACAGTAACAAATATAGTATTACCGTCCAATATTGCTTCAATCTCATCGCTAAGCTGTTACTCAAATTCTGGATGTGAACTCATCGGTAGCACTACTTCAGCACAACCGTTTATCTACTTAACATCCGATTCGGGAACAACTTGGACTCAGTCTTCTATACCTACTTCACAGGCGACGTTAACTGCCATCTCATGTTTATCAAACGGCAACTGCTCGGCTATCGGCACCTCAATTACAGGCACACCTACAGAGATCTACAGTTCAAATGCAGGAACTTCGTATTCCGATGGAAGCATACCTACGACCGCATTAAACCTCACCTCAATTGACTGTTTTTCCACTGGCTCCTGTATAATAATCGGCGAAGACCAAGCGGGAAATCCTTTTATAGCAGTTTCTGCAGATTCTGGTACTACCTACACTTTAGCTTCGATTGCACCATCTAACAATATCTTAAAATCTATTTCCTGTAACGTAGACGCATCAGGGAATTTGTGCGTAATTACTGCTTTAGTCCCGTCTAACAACTCTAGTTTTGTGTATGAAAGCAACAACAGCGGCGCAAACTGGATTCAGCTTAATCAACCAGCTGGCAACTATCCTTTAAATACAGTCTCTTGCATTAGCTCGTCAGTCTGTTTACTAACTGGAGGACTTTATGGACAAGTCTCTCTTGCTTTAAACCCACAACCTATAATCTCGTCGCTTTCTCCATCAAGCGGACCAGTTCAGGGAGGTACAACAGTAACTATAACTGGAAATTTCCTAACCGGTACTTCTTCGGTTTTATTTGGATCAGTTCCAGCTGAAAGCTTCAATGTAATTAACGACGATGAGATTGAGGCCGTAAGTCCTTCCTCTGGCTCTACTTCGCAGTCTACGATCGGAGTTCAAGTGATAGCTGAAGGTAACTCGAATTCACTAAATTTTACCTATCTAGATATTGTCTACAATCCGGTAAATCCTTTTCGAATATGCGACACCAGGGCCGCAAACGGAACTTCAGTTATTTCAAATCAGTGCGATGCCTCTGGTGCTTCCCCGCTTGTTGGCAACACCATACTTAACGTTCAGGTAACTGGCTTGGGAAATCCACCCATTCCGTCAGATGCAACTGCAGTTGTGGTTAATCTTACAGCAACTGACACAACCCAACAAGGAGGATTTTTAACAGTCTATCCCACAGGATCCATCCAACCTACTGCTTCGAACTTGAATTTCGGACCCGATGATACCGTGGCCAACTTGGTACAGGTAGGAATAGGCAATTTGGGCAAGATATCTGTATATAATTTTAACGGGTCTACCGATATAATTTTAGATGTCGAAGGTTACTTTGCCCCTTCTTCTTTCGGAACCAATTCGGGTGGATTTGTACCACTTACACCAACTCGAGTGTGTGATACGAGATCAATATCGTTTGTTAATCAATGTAATCAGTCAAACAACGGTACGCCAGGATCAACTGCTTTGGGATCAAACTCAATTATAAATATCCAAGTATCAGGGGGATCCTATCCTGTTCCTTCTACCGCATCTGCTGTGGTAGCTAATCTTACAGCAACTGACACAACCCAAGAAGGAGGATTTTTAACGGCCTGGCCAGGAGGCACAACTTCCATGCCCAACGCTTCTAACTTAAACTTCGGACCAAACCAAAGTGTCGCAAATAGAATCATAATTCCCATTAACGCATCTACTGGGGATATAAGTGTATATAACTTTAACGGCACAACTGACGTAATTTTGGACGTTACCGGCTATTTCACCTCTGCTACTTCAACTATGGAGGGTCTCGGATTCAACTCAATAGTACCTACTAGAATTTGTGATACTAGAACCGTCGATGTCATCAACGTAGCTTACAATCAGTGTAATTTGAACGGCCCAGAAACACTTTCTTCAAATCAAACCCTAACTGTTCAAGTAGGTGGAATCAACAACATACCTGTTGGCGTGACAGCTGTTGTCGCAAATGTGACTGCTGTGAATACTACTCAAAACGGCGGATTTTTTACCGTTTATCCAACGGTCGTACCTACTCCAACAAGTCCGCCAAACATATCAGATCTAAACTGGAATCAGGGGGAAACTATAGCAAATTTGATTGAAGACGGTCTCGGAAATAATGGATCGTTGAATGTTTACAACTATACCGGAAATGCAGATTTAATTATTGACGTTACTGGCTACTACAGTTGATTTCAATTATTTAACTAGATTAAAAGATTAAGTTAATCGGAATATTTTCGTTAAACTTGAGTTCCTCTTAATGAATTTAAAATCCACTAACTAGCAGGACATTTGTGAGATTTGTATGGTCCAGCTACTATTTGTTGGTCTAATCGACTTAAAGAAGTAAGCGAGCTTTAACTCAGAGTTTAGTAGGTAGTTGTTTCGCATTTAAAAATTTAGATTCTAAGTCTGCATATTAGAATCTGAGCCAATACGTTTGGTCAGTAACTTATAATTTATAACCATCTGTTAGCACACAATAAGGCGAAAAGTATTTAAACTTCAATTAATCAAAATTCAACTACTTTATTATTAAAACACTTTAAATTCTTTTTGCTTTAAGTATTGGTCCGACATATGCTCTTATCTTATACTGAATCTGAGTGGGCAACTTTTTATATATAGCTCTGAGAATACGGTATGCAATTACTTTAACATTCTGATTTGATGGCACTGTGCAATAGTCCGTAGTAAACTCAATTTGTTTCAGAAGGTCTTGTAGCTTCGAACCAACCTCTTTGTCATCTAAAGATTTTACAATAGCTTCAAAAAATATATTTGCACAGTTTTCCCAGTTCCACGTACCATCTCTTTGAAACATTGATTTGTCTAGTTTTTCCAAAAGGTCGACTGAAGGTTTGCCTTCTTTAAATCTCCCAATAAATTCGATCAGCTCATCAAAACTGTCTACGAGATGCAAATAACTTAGATAAGGCTGAGATTCAGGATCCGAATTAATTTTAGAAATAATCTCCCTAAATACAGGTAAATCAAAGGCAACTATGTCTTTTTTAAAACTTAACGCCTTTAAAATTGGAAATCCAAATCCTTCATAGTTTGACGGAAATACAATTAGATCAGCTTGCTGATAGTATGAGTTTAATTTTTCATCAGTTAAACTGCCGCTAACCAATGCAGTAACGTTATCTTCATATACTCTATTATTTTCAGTATGTTTACCACCTGCGATTGATATTATAATTTCAGAAACATCTTTGGGGACAATGCCTAAGCTGAAAATTTGAAAGTCGGGGTAGTTTTTTGCGACTAACTGAGTAGTAAGTTTTACTCTCTTATGAGCAAACTGATTCCCAACTATAAATATCTTTAGTTTATTGCTATTTTGTCCAGCTTTTTTTTGAACAGTTTCAGTCTCTCCTGTTTCTTGTGAATAATCTGTGCCAGAATTGTTATGGTACTCTGTTGGAACGCAAGATGGAAGTGCCACAAAGTCAAACTCGCGGTAAGCCCTTTTATACCTAAAATAAAAACTCACTTTGGCATAATTGCTTAGAAATACAATCGAGTTTGCATTTTTTGCTACAAAATCCCACAACTGCTTGAGTCTAGGTTCTTCCATACTCAGATATAGGCAATCCGTTGCTATATTATCCAAAAAGTAAAAGACATTGACGGCAGCCAATTTAAAGCTTTCGACGGTTTCTGCCAACGAGAACGGCTGAGAAAAATATATCCTGACGCAAAATTTACGTTTAGTAAGTTTTTTGGAGTTAATGACTTCAAATTTATCTCTGAGAAATTGTAAGTCGTGATATCTTTCAACTTCTGGAGTTACAGTGACAGTTACACAAAATTTGTCCGACCACTTTGAAGATTCCCAGATAGTTTTAAGCAATCGCACTGTTAATTCAGAAGTGCCGGTTTTGTCGGCTTTAAGAAAAGAAAGATCAATTAAAAGAGTAGGTTTGTTGAAATTTAGTGCAAAATGTACTAAAAGTTTTTCATATGTTCGGTCAATACTATTGTTATAGTCATGAATTGACTTGTAATAATATGGATAACTTATTTCTAGTTGCTTTGAGTTATTGGATTCCAAGTTTGCAGACTTATTGCCAAAAGATACTGACTTACGATGATACGCAAAGGCGTGATTAGCTAAAACTGAAATATATCCGATTTCATTTGCCCTCATTGTCAAGTCGTTTTCTTCGTTGTATCCAGGCGAGTATTTTTCGTCGAATACTCCTACATCGTTAAGCACTTGGGTCTTAATCCACGTTACCGAGCCAGGTACGACGGGTACGATTTGATACTTCGGCAATCTCGCACAGGCGATTTTAGCCAATTCTGCTACCCTGCTCTCATCTAAGTTTGAACAGTCTAAATCCCAAAGAATCGAAGCGATAGAGGCTTCATTACTTCTAGGACCGATAAAACCAATCTTGTCATCTAATTCGAACAGTTGGGCCATTTGGGTCAGCGACCCTTCGGATATAAATGCGTCGGAGTTTACCAACAGTGCATTTTTATTAAGTTCTCTTGCTATATTAAGTCCAACATTTGCGGACTTGACAAAACCTAAATTTCTAGGGTTCTCCAAATAAACAGATACTAATTGAGAAGAGTTCAATAGTTCAATTCCCTTTTGCATTGTAGACTTATGTTCAGTGACATCTGGAGAATCGTTTATAAACACAATTCCAAATTCAAGAGTCAACAGTTCGGGCTTTAGGGTTAGTAAGTTATTAATCTGTTCAGTTACAAGATCAACATTTTTATAGAATGGAACTACAAATAAATTTTTGCAGTTCTTAAAAATAGTTTCAAAATTTTGATTTATGTGATCGTTGGGCATCTACTAGTACTTTTGATATATCCTAAAAATAGTTAAATTTTGATACTATACAGGTTATCTCATTTTAAATTACACTTAAAAGTTGGTTGAGAAATTCAAAAATTGTAGTAAATAATGGATTGCCTGCCTTCTAGATTGAATAATTAGGCTAAATTCTGTAATCCAAAGTGTTAGAAACGTATCAAAGAGTACCCGTAATTCGTTTACCCAGTGCATAAAATAATTGACGGATAAGTTAGAAAAGTCAGTTATTTTAAGAATAGCTACAGATTTAAAAAAAATATTAGATTGACGAACATACTTTTATTCTTCTGCAGTAAATCCTATGCTTAATCGGTTTAGTATCAGATTGGATTTAGGAACTAAATCAAACTAAGACCACCATCTACTATTAGCATCTGTCCAGTGATATAACTAGCTTCTTCGGAAAGTAAGAAAGTTACGGCCCTAGCCACCTCATCGGGAGTACCTTGCCTTCCGATAGGAATTTTAATCTTGTTTCTGATCGGACTATGTTGGGAGGCAATCCTTCCCATTTCCGAGTCTATTAAACCAGGCACTACTACATTTGCCCGTATCTTTCTTCCTGCACCCTCGAAAGCCACATGTCTGCACAAACCTATTATTGCGGCTTTTGAAGCATCATAGGAAGGGGAACAAGTTCCAGGTTTTAATCCTGCAACTGATCCAACGTAAACTAAAGAACTTCTTTCTTGCAGATGAGGAAGTAGCAATTTTGACACAATAAAATGCGCTCTTAAATTTATATCCATCACCTTGTCCCACATTTGAACAGTAGTACCCTCTAAGAAAAGACCTTGTCCAATACCCACATTTATAACTACTCCATCAATGCCACCTGCGGTTTTTAAAAAAGCTTCGACCATCTCCTCGCAACTTTTCGGATTAGATACATCAGCTTCAATTTCAAAAGCGTTGCCACCGAATGATTTAATTTTATTCACTATATTTTCTGCCGCAAGCTTGTTAATATCCGCAACGCCTACCATAGCTCCTCTGTTTGCACACATCAGAGAAATAGCACCCCCGTTATTTGTTGGCATGATCTCGTCAGTCAACGGAGCTCCACCTCCGACCACTAATATTCGACGTTCTTCAAGCATATGTATTTTACCCATCTGCCCCACTGACTCCTGTAATGAGTTTTCTTTAAACTTTTCCATCTACTAACTATCCTCCGTGAATCCTTTTTAATTTAATATCTTTTTAATTTAATTTAGAGTTCGGTACAATAATGTTTCTTACAGGTATGCTACTATATATTTGTGGTACAAAATAACATTTTAAGCCCAGTAGCTAATACTCAACAACTCTTACCCAACCCTGGTCCTACCCGACTATCAAAAGACGACGTTAAAGCAGCTCACAGATTCAGACTTTTGAATGCGATGGCAAAAAAGGTTGCACAGGAAGGCTATCTTAACACGTCAGTTGGAGACGTCATCGCCTGTGCTCAAGTATCTAGGAGGACCTTTTACGAAATATACGCAAACAAAGAAGAGTGTTTTATAGATTTAATAAAATTTGGTGGAGATGCACTTACTGCGTATCTTAAGTCAACTATAGATTCGAACCGACCCTCGGAAGAAACGCTCAGTTTAATTATTAAAAACTATCTCGAGCTCCTAGCTTCGGAGAGAAACTTTGCTAAATGCATTCTAGTTGAGGCATTTGCCGCTGGAAAAGTCGCAGTCGATCTAAGGTACCAGATAACTGAGAATATAGCTCAGCTTATGACGGGTATGTACACCATTGCCAAACATCTAACTGAATCCGAGATAAAACAAAATCCAGACATTGACCTCGTTACTTTGGCAATTAGCTCAATAGTAACAAAAACTGTCGCAAAAGAGCAATACGACCAGCTCCCACTATTACACAGCAAGATAATGAACTTTGTATACTCAAACATAGGATTAAACTAAAATGCCCCAAATACCGTATCCAGAATTAAACGAGGTAGCTCCTGACGTAAAAGAGTTTTATGAAAATATGCCCGTTAAGTTAAATATGGCTAAAATGGCCTGCCACAGCTCGGCCTTGGTTAAGCCATTCTTGAGATTGGGGTCAGCAATCCTCTTAAAATCTAAAACCCCTGCAACTCTAAGAGAACTGCTCATACTTAGAATTGCGGCTTTAACGAACTCACACTATGAGCTATATCATCACGAACACATTGCCAAACAAACCGGTATCGACGACTCTTATATAAAAGTGGCTCAAGATAAGTCAACTAAAAATTATGAAGTACTCCCAGAAGATATAAAAGTCGTATTTAAAGTAGCAGACGATGTAATAGGAATCGGAAGAATCAGTTCACAAGTTATGGACGAGCTAAAAAGGCTCTTTAGCAACGAAATAGTCGTTGAACTTTCCATTATAAGTGGTTATTATACGATGGTATCCCAATACCTACAAAGCCTTGATATAAACACAGAAGACGATAGAATTGCCAATCGAATTAGTAGTTGACAACAAAAACAATCATATGTGAACATAGATCTAAAAAGACGTTATCTATCAGAAAAAAAACTATATTAATATGCAAAGAAAACGACACCGCTTAAAATTAATTCTATTATTTACATTATTTTTGTTTTTAACTACTCTTATTTCTGGATGCGCAAATTCAGTAGCCGATAGCAACCAGGTCGCAAATCCCAATCCGACAACTACTATGCCTCAGTCTGGAAGTTTAGAAATAGTCGGGAGAAAACAAATTTCGTCCAGGTTGATCGATTTTACAATGAAAAGTTCGGCATTAAACTTTATAGTTCACACCGATGTCTTGTTGCCTTCAAACTACAGTGAAAACCCAACTGAAAGGTATCCTGTAATTTATCTGCTTCACGGAGGAACCGCTGGTCCTAATACTGGATTGGAATATCAACAATGGATAACTTCAGGTAATGCAGTAGCACTTACTGCAGGTCTACCAGTTATCTGCGTATTGCCAGAAGCAGGTTCTGGTGGATGGTATACCAACTGGTACAACAATGGAAAGGGAGGCTCACCTGAATGGGAAACATTTCACATTCACCAACTTGTACCCTTTATAGATCGCACTTTCAGAACAATCCCAAACAGAAATGAAAGGGCAATTGTCGGACTTTCAATGGGCGGTTACGGCTCCATGGAATATGCTTCACAGTACCCTGATATTTTTGGAATCGCTGCATCATTCTCGGGGGCTGTAGACATAGCTTACCCCCCTTCTATTGCAGGGCCAATGGCAACAGTGATTATAGGAATAATGGCTAAAGGCGATGGCGGTACTCCTAATTCTCCTTTCGGGTCTTTCCAAACAAATCAAATTATTTGGCACGGACACGATCCTACTGAATTGGTACAAAACCTATCAAACACCAAACTTTATCTATTTACAGGAAACGGTACCCCTGGTCCTCTGGACACGCCTGCAACAATAAACGGATTTACAACAGGAATTGAGAAAATTGTATATTTGGCAACTTTGGAAATGGAACTGCAACTTACCAAATACCATATTCCAGCCTACACTGACAACTACGGACCTGGGACGCACTCTTGGGCCTACTGGCAACGAGACTTTCAGGAAGTACTCCCCATGATAATGACAGATTTCAGCCAAGATAACACTAATAAATGGCCGACTGAATTCACTTATAAGTCAATCGCAAATAATTATACTCAGTGGGGCTACACGGTTAGTTTGAACAGAAAAGTGTTGGAGTTTTCCAAAATTCACAGTTTCAATAAGGATAAATTTGAAATGTCTGGAAGTGGAACTGCAACGGTAACTACACCTGCTTACTTTGTCCCAAACAGCACCCATCGAGTAACGATCAAAACAGATTTAAACAGCTCTAACTTAAAACCTACTACCATCAATCTTAATTTAACAGCTAACAGTTCGGGGCAACTGATCATACAGACTGATCTAGGGAAAAGCAATACGGTAACCGAATACTCTAAGAACTGGAAGCAGTCTGACACAAAGGTCTATACTGCGGTCGTAACTATAAGCTGATGCAATAAGAACAAATTAACTTAACTTGGATCTTTACCTGTAATAATTTGTTAGACTCAGAGGCCATCTACTAAATTCAGATTGCTATT
>JAJYVQ010000025.1 GCA_021791915.1 Actinomycetes bacterium
GTTATTGAGTTCTAACACGACTACCACTTCTGGTTTGTGAACATCCCAAAATATTTTACCTTCGTGCTCTATAAAAGTTCCAGCTTTTATAACGTTGGGAATTCTAGCTCCTGCAACCTTAACACCACCAAGATAAGACTTTACAATTTCACTATCTGTTCTAACGCTTTTTATATGTTCTAAGGGTATTTCAAGATGGCCTTTTAGTGTCCAGATTTTATCCACTCCCTTTATTTCTAAAATCAAGGTCTTACCTTCGATTCTCGGTTCAATCATTTCACAATCCCCTTAAATTTAACTATCTATATTCCAATTGGAGCTACTCAAAGCCTACCTCTTAAATTAATTTAAAAAGTTACCAACTTTTTTATATTTTGCAGTAAATAAAGTACACCCTGATTCTCGTTTAATGCTGTTATTAATATGAAACTAGATCTAATTTGATGTTGACTTTAAGATCTAGTTACACAGCTATAGAATTTTGTATGCTAAATATATTAACTGCAACAAATTATTGAAATATAAGAAGTTTTATGCAGAAAGTCCACCGTCTAGTGCAATAACTGTACCTGTAATACATCTAGCTTTGATACCGCCCAAATAAGCACACAGCGAAGCGACTTCTTCAGGGGAAGGAACACCCAAAGGAGAAACTATCTTTTCTAAATGGCGGGTTGCTGCACCAGCAGGAAATCCTAAGTGAGCCAACATATCTTCATCTGCACCACTTAAGGCAACTGCATTTATTCTGACTCCGCGGTCTTGTAGTTCAACTGCTAGTGATTTAGTCAGCTGAATAACCCCAGCAGATGCAGCTGCAAATGCAGCAGAGTATGCAACTCCCGTTATTCCGGGAGCTCCAGTAATATTTACGATTGAACCACCTGTACCTAACATATGAGGCAACACCGACTTGGTGACCAAAAATGTGACTCTTAAATTGTTAGATATCACGCTATCCCAATCTTCGGTTGAAATCTCTGTAAAATGAGACAATCTAACAAAGTTCGGACAGTTAACTAGAAGAAAGGGAGCACCTAGAGAACCTACCAATGCTTTGATCGACTGAATTACCTGAAGCTCGTCAGTAGTATCTGCACTGTGTCCTATACAAGATCCTCCGTCTTGTACAACGGCTTCAACAGTTCTATCGACATCTGTTTTATTTTTATCTATGACTCCTACGGAAGCCCCTAGGGTGGCAAAGTATTTAGATACTGAACTTCCGATTCCAGATGCTCCTCCTGCAACAAATATTGGTCTGCCTTGAAACTCACTTGACATTTCATCCTCACTTTTTTAGATAATTTAATAAATAATATCTTTAAGAACTCTTATTAATCGTTGATCCAATATGACTTAACAACAATTCCGAAAGTTTTTCGCCTTCCATCTCTGGAATCCAGTGACTTACGCCTTCTAATATCTCAAAACGATAGTCAGCACTTACATAATTTTTTGTGTCAAAGGCTGCTTCTTTTCCCAAGGCAATATCTAAACTACTCCAAACATATAAAGTTGGAACAGTTACATTAAAACTGCTCTCCGATAACGCTTTTGAGATATCGTTAAAGTCAATTGCCCTGTACCAATTTAAAGCAGCAGTTAGGACCTCCTTATCAGAAAATAACTCAGTGTAGCGCTCAAGGGTTTGAGCCAATTTGGGGTCCGATACGTCGTATCCCGAAACTGTATATAACAACTTAAAACCTGCCATATCATTTTCCATGAGTGCCTGTTCGGCGACTGACTCCTGTCTGAAAAAAGTTATGTATCCCGATTTATCTTTTTGATCAGATTTATTGCTTTTAAGAGCACCCTCAAGAGCAAGGGGGTGAGGAGTAGAAACGGCGTTAAGTGAATACAGTCTATCTGGAAACATAATAGCTGTTGCCCAAGCTACTGCACCTCCCCAATCGTGTCCTACCAAATGAAACTTGTCAAAACCCAAATAATCGGCTACTGCAATAACATCTTGAACTAAATACTCTATTGAATACTGTTTAGTGTCCTTTGGTCTTGCACCGGAACTATATCCACGTTGATTAAATGCAATGCAAAAACATTTGTTATCTGCCAATTTTTCCATTATTTCAGTCCAACAAATTGAGCTTTGAGGAAACCCGTGCAAGAAAACTATCGGTTGGTCATTCCTATCGCCGCAAACAAATCCGTCAAAGACCATTCCGTTTGCTGTAATTTCAATATTTGAAATTTGAGACATAATTCAAGGCGGCATTACAATCAGGCTTGCAATTTGTTTTAAACCGCTAGTAATATACTAAATGAAATATCCTGAAGGTGAGTATATATTAGACAATTTTTATAAAATATATTTGGCGTTAGTGAGTTGCAAGGGTTTTAAGAAGCCCTAAAGTAACCTCGGTTATAACACTTGACCCACTAGTCAAAGGTACTACTAACAATAGAAATCAGACTAATTTCTACAACCACCTTAAACAAATTCTTGAAAAATAAAAGTTACTTTGTATAATTTAATATTTTATCAATAAAAATTAGGAAATTCCAATTTAATACAATTAATTTTCTGTTAATCTATAAATGAATCTTCACCCAATGCCTTAAACTTTAATCTAGTAGAACAGTAAACCTAGTTAATCCAACTTATGAAAAATGACACAAAAATAAATCAAATTGCTGGATACGTTATAACTAAAAACGAAGAGCGCAATATTCAAAGATGCATTGAATCGCTTTCTAAGATAACAGGAAACATCGTTGTGGTAGATTCTGAAAGTTCAGACAATACTATAAAACTTGCGGAGTCTCTGGGGGCACTCTGTTTTATAAATCCATTTGAAAACTACTCAAAACAAAGAAACTTTGCTGTTGAAAAGGTAAAAGAAAATTTCAACCCAAACTTTATTATAACAATAGATGCTGACGAATGGTTAACCGACGATCTCATAGATGATCTAAATAGCCGAATTAGTGAAAACTACCTTGACCAATATGATATTTATCTTTTGCATCGCCAAATTAATTTTGAAAACCATACCTTAAAATGGGGCGGATTCCAAAAAACTTGGTTACCTCGTGTTTTCAAGAAAGACCTAGCCAACTATGAAAACCGAGAAGTGAATGAGCATCTTTCGATCTCACCGGAAGCTTTGATCCACAAACTAAAAGGTTACGTTGTAAACGACGACGTAATGAGTTGGGAAGACTATATATCTAAACATAACAACTACTCGACGCTTGAAGCAAAAGAACGCTTAAATTTAAGAGTCAACATAGATCAAAAAATTGATTTATATCAGGCTGTTAAGTTGCCACATTTGCGTAGAAGATACCTTAGGCAGCATGTCTGGGATAGACTACCAGCCAAACCTGCTTTAAGATTTATTCAAATTTACATTGTAGGATTCGGAATACTTGATGGTAGAGCTGGTTTCCACCGAGCACTATTTGAAGCCTGGCAAGAAATGTGTACAGACTTGAAGTATCAACAGCTAATCAATAACAACTAAATTGCTGATTCTTTGCAAGTCGATGTCAATTAATTAATTAGTCACAACCTACATGATTTGCAATCTCGATTAAAATTAAGCTATGCTCTAGACTAGCTTTAATCTTATAACGTTGATCTAAAGTGAGTTGACGATAATTTCTCAGTTACAGTATGGTCAAACCAGAAGGTATTGACATTGATTTTGCTCAATTTATTTTAGTCTAGAACATTAAGCGTAGTTGTTGTAGTAAAATTTATTTAATTAAAGACACATGAAATTAACAGTAATAGGTACTGGATATGTTGGATTAGTAACTGGAGCTTGTTTAGCTCGGGTTGGCAATCATGTTATGTGCATAGATATCGATAAATCAAAGATTGATGATTTGTCAAATGGAATTATTCCTATCTACGAGCCGGGACTTAAAGAGATAGTCGTAGATAATCTTAAATCTAATAGATTAAGGTTCAGTACCGATCTAAAAGCTGGAGTGGAATTTGGGGAATTCCTTTTTATTGCAGTTGGAACACCAGAAAGTTACGACGGTTCCGCAAACTTGAATTCGGTTTTAGAAGTTGCCAGCCAGATCGGTACCTATATGGAGGACTACAAGGTAATTGTAAACAAATCGACAGCTCCAATTGGTAGCGTTCGTAAGTTAAGAGAAACCATTGCTGAAACTGTATCTTCTAGAAACAAGGAGCTCGATTTTGATGTTATATCAAACCCTGAGTTCTTAAAAGAAGGAAATGCCGTTGAAGACTTTATGAAACCTGACAGAATTGTAGTAGGCTCAAGTAGCCAAAAAGCTACCAAGCTTATCAAGCAGCTGTATGCTCCCTTCAACAGAAATCACGACGTAATTATTGTAATGGATGAGAGCTCTTCCGAACTTACAAAATATGCGGCAAATGTAATGTTGGCAACAAAAATTTCTCTAATGAATGAGCTTGCAAATATAGCAGAAACTACTGGAGCAGATATTGATAAAGTACGACAAGGCATAGGAGCAGATCCTAGGATAGGCTATAAATTTATTTATCCAGGATGCGGATATGGCGGTTCTTGTTTTCCTAAAGATGTCAGAGCACTTTCACATACTGCAAAAGAGTTCGGTCTAAAAGCCGACCTTATAGGTGCTGTTGAAAAAGTGAATGAAAGCCAAAAAGCATCTCTTTTTAAAAAGCTTAATGTCGAATTTAACAATGATTTCAAAGATAAAACAGTTGCCTTATGGGGACTTTCCTTTAAACCCAGAACAGATGACATGAGGGAAGCACCTAGTATAATATTTATAAATTCAGTTCTAGAACACGGTGGACAGATAAACGCTCACGACCCAATTGCTATTCCAACAGCCACTAAGCTTTATAAAAATATAAGCGGCATCAAATTCTTTGAAGATCAGTACGAAACCCTACAAGGCGCAGATGCTCTAGTAATTTGTACAGAATGGGAATCGTTCAGGAGCCCTGATTTTGACGTTATCTTAAAGTCACTAAATAAACCCATCGTTGTTGACGGTAGAAATTTGTATTCACTAGAAACAATGAAGGAATTTGGTTTCAACTATTCTTCTATTGGCAGACCCAAAGTTACAAGTTTTTAGATAACACACAATGGGAACCTTAGAAGGGGCACCATATAACCGAAATTATTATAAGGTCAGCTTAATTGATAAACAGAAAAGGTTTATAATTGTCATAAGGTAATAGACAATATACCAACCACAAGACTGCACATCAGATGATTTTTAAAAAGGTTTACAAGTTTTTCTTTAAAAACAAACGTAGGACAATACTTACAATTGCAACTGTATTATTTCTACTTCTGATTATTTTGGCCATTAATTCATTTCTGTCAGTTAAGGCTGCCAAAACAAATTTGCTATTAGCAAAAGATATAGTAGACCAAGTGGATCACAACCCAAACTTTTATGAATCTACTAAGTCAAGAAATGTCGCCAAACTTCAGTTAGAAAATGCCCTCAAATTGTCTCAATCAGCGGAGGCTTCTCTGACTGGATCGTTTGGTTTAAACACATTTAAATACCTTCCCTATTTAAATACTCAGGTAAACGGTATCGACAGCCTTTCAATAGATGTAAATAAAACTATAAGTTCAGTTTACAATTTGCTTATCCAGTTTGATTCGCTTGATACGTCAAACGGTTTGAGCGGACACCAAATACCTGTCACTAAATTAATATCCCTTTCAAACTTGTTAAAGGGTACTCTTAATACTTTTTATACCCTCAAGGCACCTTCTGCAGGTCTTATTAGCCAACTTGCACATGAACGCAATCATTTTAATTCTTTAATTACAAAAGCGGATACGGAACTTTACAATGCGGTAAATACATTAAATACTGTTGTTGCATTCTGTGGACAAGATAAACCCCAAACTTATTTAATTGTCGGAGAAAATAACTCAGAAATGCGCGATCAGGGTACTCCTCTATCGTTTGCCCTAATGACAATATATAAAGGAAACTTTACAATAACCAAGCCGACTACAATTGCAAATTTAACTTTAAAAGAACCTATTAATTTTCAGCTGCCCCAAGGAACACAGGCGGTATTTGGAGAACTACAACCAACTCAGCTTTGGCAATCTACAAATGCAACTGCAAATTTTAATCTAACTGGTCAAATAATGTCAAAAATGTACCAGCAGGCTACTGGAACTCCCATTGACGGAGTAATTGCCTTAGACGTAGTAACGCTTGCAAAACTGTTAACATTAACTGGACCAGTAAATATACCCACGATTCCTACAACAATAACGAGCTCGAACTTAGAAACCATAGTTCTCCATGATTTATACAACTCAGTACCCGCTAATGACCAACAGTTCAGACGCGACGAAGTGGCAAATATTGCAGTTGCGGTACTAAATAAGCTAAGTAACAACTCAAATGCTAATGTTGTCACCTTAGCCAAAGATTTAGCAGAAGAAACAAAGGGAAGACATCTTCTTATCTGGACCAAAAATACTAGTGAAGAAAATGTAATAAATTTTGACGGATTCGGAGGTAACCCTTCTTACAAGGATGCAAACAGGACTTTTCATTTGGCAGTTGAAAATGCAACTGCAACGAAGATGGATTACTATATTACTGTTTCAGCTGATTACAACATACAACTAACCGAAAGCGGTACTGCAGTTGTTAATACCGCAGTCACAATTACTAACAATGCGCCAGTTAACGCTAAACCGTCATATCAGCTTGGCCCAGATTATATAAATTCATTTGCACCAGGCGAATATGTAGGTCGAGCAGAATTTTGGGGTCCAAACAACTCTGAACAGCTGTCAAGCGTTGAAGAATCGGGACTTAGACTAAATGAAGTTGACTTTAAAGTTTATGCAGGTCACTCGGTAACAGTAAATATGCAAACTATAATACCTAATGCGATTCAAGACTCGACACTTAATTTACGTTTTGTGCCACAACCTCGAATGACACCAGATACTTTAAAAGTTACTATAAGTGCGCCCAACTTTATAATAAAAGGTGGAAGTGTATCAAGTCAGCTTAACTGGAATCAGACTGAAAATCTTACCTGGAATTTAAAAAGAAAAACTAACTGAAATTACGACCTATTAGTTAACTTAAGAATATCTGATTTCGCTTTACAATATAAAAGTTAAATCTGCATTCTTAAAATAATTTACTAAATAACGTACAGCCAATAAAACCAGTTAGGTTAACAATAGCAGGTTATTGCTTTAAATTATATATTTAAGACAATAACTGAAAACTATTTAGTAGTTGACCTTCTTTTAACAAACAAGATCCCAGCTAGCATAAATCCTACAACAGCTAAAATACCTGCGATCAATAACTCTCCTTTAAAAGGTTTACCAGTACTTGAGTTAATCGAAACACTGCTTGTGGTCAATCCAAATGTGCTATTTACGGTCAATTGGGCTCCGTTAGAACCTGAACCCACCACTACTAATTGATTATTTGTTGTATTCACGGTAACTTTAACCCCATTAACTTCAACCTGTCCACCAGTTGAGTTTACGGACAACACAGTTATGGGAGTACTTATACAACCATTGGAACCAACCGTACCTGATCCTGCTGAGGTACCGTTGACAGTTATTGTAACTGTAGCACCCGCCTGAAATCCACAGCTGGAAGCTTGAATAGTAGAGCCCGCTGAACCCGATGCCAAACTTTGGTTGACGGTAGAAGGTCCGGGTTGAGTCGTTGTGGTGGGACCGGGATACCCACTCGCAGTAGTGGTAGTGGTAATGGGTAATGCGAGCGCTGCAGTACTCAACATTCCTACAGAAACTGCGATAAAAGCAAAGAAACTAATGATTTGGACCATCCGATTACTTATGTTATCGCTATCTTTGAATTTAAATCTTTTAGTCATTTATTTTACCTCAATAAGTAATTTTTAAATTACTCTTTAGTTAACCAATCTAACTAGAATCACATCTTAAAAGTTTAACCCAACACATACATTAAAATTCATTAAAATGCACAGTGTCAAGTATTATTAAGATTAATAATTCTTAATATTTGGTTCTTCATAAATATTATCACATTTTAACAAAAAATCCAAATTTTGAGTAAATTTATGATTTAAAGTAAATTATTGCTTTTCTCACTCAAGCGATTTGGCCAATATCTTGAGGGAGCAAACTCTTGTTAATAATTTTTGGCGATATACCTTACAGGCTCAGATTAAATTGAAGTCCATTTAAAGCTTGTGTTTAAAATATTCAGCAGTATTAATAATTCCGTCTTCTAATTTCATTTTAGGTTCCCAATCAACTAATCTTCTGACGAGACTAATATCTGGACATCGCCTTTTTGGATCATCGATCAACTCCTGTAAACTTACAATTTTAGACTTGCTTTGTAATATTTCTATAATCAATTTTGCTAAAGCTAAGACTGTTATTTCACTTGGATTACCAAGATTAACGGGACCAACAAAATCTGAATCCATTAATTTTATTAATCCATCTATCAGGTCATCGACATAACATAAGCTCCTCGTCTGAAGCCCGTTTCCGTAAAGTTCCAAGTCCTGATTGCATAAAGCAGCAGTTATGAAATTTGGTATTACCCTACCGTCACCTTTACCCATTTTTGGTCCATAGGTATTAAATATACGAACAAGAAGGTAACTTAAGTTATATTTATCCCCATAAGCAGTTATAATTGCTTCGGCAAATCGCTTAGCTTCATCATACATACTTCTTGGTCCAACGGAATTTACATTTCCATAATATGTTTCAACTTGCGGATGAATTAACGGATCGCCATAAATCTCACTTGTAGATGCATGAATTAACCTAGCATTGTGAGTTTTGGCTAATTCTAAAACGTTTAAGACTCCAATGGAACCAGTTTTTAAGGTCTCGATCGATTTTTCACTATATATTTTTGGGGAAGCAATTGATGCAAAATTAAAAATATAATCGAAAGAATACTCTTTAAAATCTACCTCGTTTAGTTCATTGATATCACATTTAATAAAATCAAACTTTTTCGAATCTCTTATTTCATTCAGATTTTCTGTGTCTCCTGTGACCAAATTGTCAACTACAACAACTTTTGCACAGTCACTTTTGTTAATAAAAACTTCTGCTAGATGCGATCCTATAAATCCGGATCCACCTGTTATCAAAACTGAAATACTCTTATTAGTCATTTATCCTCATCTTAAAAAATTCACTGTTTTAACACATAATGAAAAAAATCTTCACCGATTAGTAAAATCGTCTCAAAAAATAACGTTTGGCTCTGTTGTTGCACATATTTATCGTTACACATATTTATTCAGTAATATATCGTTTCAAGTTTTTAAACTTAGTTTTAGAAGTAAAACGTTAGTCATCTTAATTCTCAACCCTATTAAATACTTGCATACCGCTTCCTCATTTATCTCAACTTACTAATAAGCGATAGAACAATTCTTTTGGAGGCCTGTCCGTCCCACATGTATGGCATTGTAGCTTTAAAATCCTTGCTGATTACATCAAAAAATGTGCTCAAAATCTTACTTTTATCATTACCAACAATAAAGTTCGTTCCTTCGGTAACCGTTATAGGTCTTTCAGTATTGTTGCGCAACGTTAAACAGGGAACCCCCAAAATTGTACTTTCTTCCTGCATGCCTCCACTGTCAGTAAGAACAACTTTAGCTGATGCCTGAAGGGCAATTGAGTCCAAATACGAAACAGGATCGATAACTTTGAATGTTGTAGGCAGATCAAACTCTCTGATTTTATCTTTAGTGCGCGGATGACACGGAAATATTATTTTTAAGGTTTTTGAAATCTCAGAAACTGTTTCAATTAAGTTCGTTAGCACTTTTTTGTCATCCACATTCGATGGCCTATGTAGCGTTAATAACCCATAATTTCCATCGGCTATTTTTGAAACAATAGGTCGGTTTCTTGCACTTTCTATATGCTGAGTCAACGTATCTACCATCACGTTTCCAACCAACTCTGACTTATCGATCAGACCTTCATTTTGTAAATTTATTACTCCATCATGACTAGGCGCATACAAAATATCTGATATATGATCGACAACAATTCTGTTAATTTCTTCTGGCATAGTTTTATCAAAGCTCCTTAGACCAGCCTCCACATGAGCCACTTTAATACCAAGCTTTATCGCTGTTAATGCTGTTGCCAACGTCGAATTCACATCCCCGACTACCACCAAAAATGATGGCTTCAATTCGGTTACGATGGGCTCAAAAGCCTCCATAATTTTGGCAGTTTGCCGTGCATGAGTATCAGAACCAACATTTAAATTAAAATCAGGAGGTTTAATATTTAACTCTTCAAAAAAATTATCACTCATGGATTGATCGTAGTGCTGACCAGTATGAACGAAGGTATTATTTATACCCAATCTGTCAAGCTCGGACGCAATCGGTGCGATCTTCATAAAATTCGGTCGTGCACCCGCTACGATCATAACCGAAGCTGAGCTATAAGTACTCAACGTTGTCTCCAACTATGACCCGTCTAAGATCAAATATATAACTTCCGTGATTTGATATCAATTCCAAATCAATTACATCATGAGGAGATAAAATTAAGACTATGTCAGAAGTCTGTATAACTTCTTGTGTCAACTCAACAAAGTTAACAGAGGGTAAGTTACCACTTTGTTTAACTAACGGATCCACAACCTTAACTTCTGCTCCCAACTCTGCTAACTGATTAATTACCGCTATAGCTGGTGATTCTCTTGTATCGCTTGTGTTAGGTTTATACGACACTCCAATAGCCAACACTTTGCTTCCGTTGAGAGCTTTTTTTTGTTTATTTAAACCCAGTATCACCCGCCTAACCACATAAGAAGGCATTGTGTGATTTAATTCATTTGCCAGCTCAATAAATTTAAAAGTCTCACCAACTTTTAATTTAACCTGATACGAAAGATAAGAAGGATCTATAGGTAAGCAGTGTCCTCCAACCCCGGGACCTGGATAGAACGGCATAAAACCAAACGGCTTGGTTTTAGCCGCATCGATAGACTCCCAAACATTTATTCCCAATAAATTTGCATAAATTGCAAGTTCATTAATCAAAGCCACATTAACATGCCTAAAAGTATTTTCAATTAATTTTGCCAATTCTGCTTCGTTTGGAGAGGTCACAGCAAAAGTGGTGTCCACTATCGAAGAATAAAACCTGTCTATTACTTCCAAAGACTCTTTATTAATTCCAGAAACAATTTTTGGAGTATTTTTGAAATTGAACTGCTTATTGCCAGGATCAATTCTTTCAGGAGAAAACCCAACATAAAAGTCTGTCTTTGCGGATAAGTTAGAAACACTTTCTAGGATGGGAACTACAAAATCAGTTGTTGTCCCCGGATATGTGGTAGATTCCAATACCACCGTTGCACCCTTAGTTAAATATTGACCTACAAGTTCGGTAGCCTTTTGTACATAAGTTAAGTCAGGCAATGAATCTTTTAACGGAGTGGGAACTGTAATAATTGCAAAAACAAAATTAGCCAAATCATTGCAATCTCCTGAAGGAAGATAATTTAGTTTATCTATTACTTCTACTAAATCAGAATCTGTAACATCTTCGATAAAGGACTTTTTAGCTTTAAGACTAGCTATTTTATTTACATCGGTATCGTAGCCGACTACAGAATATCCGCTTCTTGCAGCTGTAATCGCAAGCGGCAAACCCACATATCCCTGACCTATCACTACTATTTTTTCTGACATATTACCTACTTTTTCATTTAGTTTCTCAAAGCTATTTGTCAATTCAAAACATTTTATTAACTACTGATCTTTTTTAGATGTACCTAATTGTTTAGACATTTATTGAATGTATTTATCCAATGGTAATAACCCTTTTGCTATCATTATATTTATAATGAGCATAATTTCAAGCACTCCTATTCACGCATCGTTAATTTGCTTCATAATTGTAGTGCTTGGGATTCCTGTTACAATTTATTTTCTAAAAAAGTTTAGTATTTATGATATTCCAAATAATAGATCTTCACATGTAACTCCGATTCCACGTGCTGGAGGTATCCCATTAATTATCGCCATCATTGGAGTTTCTTTTATTTATCTTGGTAGTTACCTCCAATTAATAATACTAGTTATACCGTATGCGATATTGGGATTAATCGATGATTTTAGAAATGTAAGTGCCAAAGTTAGATTGTTCATTCAATTTGTATTGGCTATACTTGACGCTATTTTGCTACTACCTCCACGGTACTTAATATGGATATTGCCTGCAACATTATTTGTTATAGGATTCGTTAATGCGTGGAATTTTATGGATGGCATAAACGGTTTAAGTGCTTTTTCTTGCATTCTAATTGGGGGAACTTGGTGGGTTCTAGGAGTAATGGACAATTATAAATTTGATACTATTGTTGGGTCAATTGCAGTAGGAATCGGGATTGGATTTGCGATTTACAATGCATTTGTTCCAAAAGTTTTTTTAGGGGATGTAGGTGCTTATGGCTTAGGAGCGATGTTTGGCGGTTCCGTAATATTTTCATTTAAAGAACCTAAAATTGTAATTCCTATGTTATTGCCTCTTTTGCCGGCTATCGTAGATACCGGCTTCACTATTATCAAAAGAGCTATTAAAAAAGAAAGTCTATTAAAATCTCACAGAGACCATACATATCAGAATTTAATTGATAAAGGTTTTTCCCACTTTTCCGTTGCTATAATTTATAGTTTCTTTATTTTATGCTGTTCTATGATGGCGATACTTGTAACACAAAGTAATAAACCTGAAGTTTTTGTTGAGATAATGGCATGTTTGCTAATCAACGGACTTTATCTAATGTCTCCCAAGATTCTCACCTCACCCGAAAAAACGATACAAAATAATAGTTGAGATGAAAAACATATTGATTGTAACCCACTATTTTCCTCCAGAAATAGGAGCCCCTCAAGCACGCCTATCGGAGATGGCCAAAATATTTGCTGAAACTCAAGACGTTACAGTCCTCACTGGAATGCCAAATCACCCTACGGGAATTATTGCTAATGGATATGAGAAATGTATTTCAAAAGAAGAATTTACAGATAACTATCGAATTCTAAGATCTTGGGTTTATGCTACTCCAAACGAAGGGTTTATTAAAAAAACTCTTTCTCATATATCTTTTATGATAAGTAGCATACTTTTAAACTACAGAAAAGTTAAAAATGTTGATGTAGTAATTGTTTCTTCACCCACTTTTTTTTCAATATTTGCCGCTTATTTTATTGCAAAAACCAAACGAGCCAAGTTTGTACTCGAAATAAGAGACCTATGGCCTGGAATTTTTATTGAATTAGGCGTTTTAACCAACAAATATATAATTGCACTATTAACAAACATTGAAATGTTTTTTTACCAACAAGCTGATTTGGTGATTACTGTAACACAAGGATTTAAGGATAATATTGTCGAAAGAGGTATTCTAGAATCTAAAGTCAAAGTAATCAGAAACGGAGCAGATGTCGATAAATTTTCCCCACTTAAGAGATCAAAATCAACAAGAGAAAAATTTAAGGCTAAAGATAACGACCTTGTGGTTTTATATTCTGGAGCCCACGGTATTTCCCACGGTTTAGATTCTGTTGTAGATGCAGCTGAACTATTAAAAGACAGTGATGACATAAAATTTGTCTTTGTCGGTGAAGGAGCAAAAAAGCGAGAATTGATCAATCAAGCTAAATATTTAAATAATGTACTATTTTTACCGTCGGTAAATAGACAACAGATGCCCGACTTAATTGCCAATGCAGATATATGCTTAGCGCCACTTAAAGACGTACCACTTTTTTCTACTTTTATCCCTTCAAAAATATTTGAGTATATGGCAATGTCAAAACCCGTAATCGGTTGTTTAACTGGAGAACCAGCAAGTATCTTATTAGAAGCCGGTCAAATTGTTATTGAACCTGAAAACCCGCGAGTACTTGCAGAAACAGTAAAATCACTATCTAATGACAAGCATAACTTAAATCAAATTGGAATTGCTGGAAGAAATTTTGTTACTAAAAACTTCAACCGCAGTAATTTAAACACCTATTATCTTGAGCTCATCAATCAACTCTAAAACTCAAGTGCTTAAACCTCTAATCTCTGTATAAAAATTTGTAATCTCTGTGCTTTGATTTGAAATCAGTTGTATTTGACTCTAGGTGTATACAATAGTAAACACTAACTACGTTGATTCAATTACGATCAATTGAACATTTAATTAAAAACAGCAATAACGTTAAATGCTTCTTTCAATGTTTTAAACTTACTTTTGGGGATACAAAAATATTTATCTAAATGATGGGCAGGGTAAATAGAAGTTAATTCAAATTTGAACATTACAAACTTTGAAAACAAATCAACAAGTGTTATAATATTAAAATCAACCAAGAAATGACTAAGTTGCAAATCAATACATTTATAGGAACAAAACGAACTTTAATCCAGGCAACTTATGACATTTTGGCTTGGATTATCGCATTGTTTGTTGGAATAATCATACGATATAATTTTCAACTTCATTTTCTTGACTGGTATGCTATAGCCTATATTGTTCCCATTCTTATCCTGCTTCAGCTTTCAATAGGAATGCTGATGGGCCTTTATACGGGCAAATGGAGATTCGGTAGCTTTGAAGAAGTCGGGTCTTTAGGTAAGTCTCTTGTCATTATAACTATTTTAACTTTTTTGCTAGATGCTACACTTATGCACAAAAGACCAGTACCACTTGGATCAATTTTGATAAGTGCGGCACTTGCATTTTTAATAATGGCCACTGGTCGATGGTTTTGGCGTGCCAGAACTGAAAAACAACTCTTGTCCAAAGGTGATCGTTCTAAAAATATGTTAATTCTTGGTGCTGGGGAAGCTGGTTACCAAATTATATCTGCAATTCAGCGCGACCCATATTGTGGCTATAAACCAATTGCAATATTAGATGATGACAGAAATAAACAAAACTTGCAATTAATGGGAGTACCAGTAGTTGGCACAACTAATGACATCCAAAACGCTGTCGAGAGATTTAATGCAGATGTGATTCTAATTGCTATACCAAGTCTTTCCACTGTTGAAATTACTCCAATATTAGAAAAGGCAAGATTGACAAAGTTACCCTTGCTTGCAGTCCCACAAACGAGTGCTCTTCTTCAAGATGCAATAGATACTTTTGATATTCAAAATATAAATCCAGAAGAAATTCTCGGTCGTGAGCCAATTGTAATAAATGACGACCAAGTAAAAGACTTTTTAACAGGTAAACGAGTACTCGTAACTGGTGCTGGGGGTTCAATTGGTTCAGAAATCGCAAGACAAGTAGCTAAGTACCTTCCGAATGAATTAATACTTATTGACAGAGACGAATCCGGGTTGTTAAATACACAACTTTCAATTGAAGGTCATGGCGACTTATTGTCAAAGTCACTTGTATTAGCTGATATAAGAGACACCGAACAGATAAACACAATCTTTAAAAATACAAAACCTGAAATCGTGTTTCACGCTGCCGCACTAAAACACTTAACTTTACTTGAAAGATATCCTTGTGAAGCTTGGAAAACCAATGTTATTGGCACATTGAACTTATTGAACCTATCTAAAGCTTATAATGTATCAAATTTTATAAATATATCAACTGATAAAGCAGCTGATCCGACCTGTGTTTTAGGATATTCAAAACGAATAGCCGAACGATTGACAGCAGGAATACTTTGCAATGAAGAAAATTCAGGAACTTACGTTTCTGTAAGGTTTGGAAATGTTGTTGGATCTCGCGGGTCAGTTTTAGATATATTTAAGTCTCAGGTTAAAAGTAAAAAGCCACTAACTGTTACCGATAAAGACGTTACTCGTTATATAATGTCCATACCTGAAGCAGTTAGACTGGTAACCCAAGCCGCTGCACTTGGACGACATGGGGAAGTATTAGTTCTAGATATTGGCACTCCAGTAAAGATATATGACATTGCAAAACACTTTGCAGCCAGACAAAACCCACCGCATGAAATTGTTATAACGGGTCTAAGAAAGGGCGAAAAATTACATGAAACCCTTATAGGTGAAGATGAAGTTGGTCAAAGACCATTTCACGAAAAAATAATTCACATAAAAGTACCTAGGCTACTGAAAGACGAATTACTCAATTTTGTCGGTTTGACTGAATTCAACAAGACATTAACAAATATGAGCGATTCAGACATTAAAACATTACTTGCCAACTTTTGTAACGTTGACTCTGAACCTAAACTAATGATTTCAGACACATAAGCGCTTACCAAATAACTGGCATAATTTATATTTCGTATATAACCTTAGGATATTACTTCTTAATATAGTATTTGTGACAAATCCTAACATTACTCTTTAAGAAATGATAACACGATCAAGAATCGACTCAAGTATTATTGTATAAACAGAAAAGTAAAAACAATATCTAAAATAGTCACTTCCATCTAAATTGAAACCTAACAAATATGACGAGCAATCCTTCAGTTAATTCAAACTCTCTAATAACAGATATTTCAGTAGGTTGGCTAAATAAATATACAACCAGACAATCATCAATTGCTAGATTAAACTATGTCGGAAATGAAATAAGATTATTTTTTCTTGAAAACAAGTCTCAATTCCGAAAGCCAGTCAGGGTACTAGATTTTGGATGTGGTCCAGGCATATTTGGAGCAATCGCTACTGAATTTGCCGATGAAGTAATTTTGATGGATCAATCTGAAGCAATGTTAAAATCATTCAAACATAACGAAAGGCTGTTAGCTGATATTGTAGCCAATATTGGTGGTTGCTATGTTGCGAACACCGTTACCACTGTCAATGCTAACGAACACAAGTTGAAAGAATTTAGCGACAAGAACTTTACTTTAATTACCGCAATAGGAGTTTTTGAATATCTACCGTCACCATTGAATTCCTTATCCGAAATGTTAAGGTGTTTAGATGAAAATGGACTTCTACTGCTTTCAATACCCAATGAAAAATCTTTATTCAGAAAAATTGAGCCTGCATTGAACATAACTCTAGTTAGTATCGGAAAACTATTTAACATCAATAGGTTAAAACAAAGAGAATATACTGGATTTAAGAAAAGTTATAGTTTTCCAGATCTGACAAAAGAAGTTCCTAACCTTAATAGAAAGATCTTAAAAGTCAACAATATACCGCTTGCAACTAAGGGGATCCGCAAATATATCTACCCAAATCAGCTCTATATTATTGGATAGGGCTTTTAAATGCTAGTTTATATCATTTCAAAATAATCAGCAATTACATAAGCCCAACGTCTTGCCCACGTACATTTTGAATTTGATAAAGCTTTACATGATTTCCAACTCGAGTACTCGTCGTTAATTGATATCCATTTCTCCATTGGCAAACTAAATCCAGTTTTCCCCCTATTAACTACACTATCTGGTACAAATGGACTTGGGATTTGGGCCAAAATATTCTTCTTTGTTTCGGGAGCCCAATGGTGAATAAGCCTTGTTAGTAGGGTTGACAGGAGAAAAGAGTCTACAAAAGGCACTCTTATCTCCAGCGAATTTCCCATACCTGCCCAATCAGCATCCCTTAAAAGTTGATTTTTCATGTAAAGACCTCCTTCTAATGCCGATATTTTGCCTATTTCAGTTTTGAGATTTAAAGGAGATGCAGTATTAAGAATTCCATCTATATTAAGTTCTTTAAGTGCCTCATTAGCTCGTTCCTTCCCTAAAACATTGGCCAATTCCCAAGGAGCCATAACACATCTGTTCAGCAACCACATTTTCTCTAAACTGTCGCCGTATTCAAGAATTCCAGCCGCTTTTGGATTATTGTTCTTAAATAGTGGTGCCGATAGCTTTCTGATCAATTCACCATTTTTAAAAATTTTTTTTACCAAATTAATCTTTCGTAGCATGGATGGAACATTAACAAAAGTGGAATATCCTCCGAAAAACTCGTCACCACCTATTCCAGATAATGCTACTTTTAAGTCCAATTCAGCAGCTACATTTGCTACCAACCAGGTATTTACTCCATCCACAGATGGCTGATCCATATCGGACAAGATTTTAGGTAAATTATTTATGAAATCATTACCCGAAATCCTTCGAACTATATTCCGAGAACCATAAAGCTCCGACACTTGGATTGCGACAGGAACTTCATCTGAATGCAACCCCTCAAAATCTTTAAATCCTAGCGTTATTGAATTTAAATTGGGAACTAAATTGGATGCCATTCCTAAAATTGATGTTGAATCAATGCCTGATGATAGAAATATTCCAACTTCTACATCACTAACCATGTGAGCTTTAATATCTTCAATCAGTTCTGTTCTAAACAAATCTAGATTGAATTCACTACAAATCAGATTTTCAGCATTTTTGATTTCTGTTGCAAGTGAAAAATAGTGATCGATTTGTTTTTCTCCATTGGAATTAAATTTTAAAACGGCACCAGACGGAACTGCTTTGATCTCCTTCCATGCAGTCAACGGTTCGGGTATGCTACCGAAAATAAACAAACCTGCAAGAGCTCCATCATCCGTTCTTTTTGAAATACGCTTACTTTTTAATAAAGCTTTTGCTTGGGATGCAACGGTTAGAATGCCGTTTTCGTCATGATAATAAAGGGGCTTAATTCCAAGAGGATCCCTTACCAACAAGATTATCGATCTAAAACTATCAACTAAAATGAATGCGAACATACCTCGCAATTTCGTTTGAAATCCTTCACCAAATTCTTCATATAAGTGAAGGATTACCTCAGTGTCGGTGTTACTTTTAAACTTATGGCCTAACGTTTGAAGTTCAGCCCGTAATTCTTTATAATTGTAGATTTCACCGTTATAGGTAATTACCACTTGAACATATTGGCTTGAACAACCATTCTCAAGTATCATTGGCTGAATACCTTGTTCACCTAGACCAATGATTTCTAGGCGCCGATGAGCTAAGGCAACTCTGTTGTCCTTTGACACCCACAGTCCTGCACCATCGGGTCCACGCTTTTCCATAGAATCTCTAATCAATAAAAGCTCTTCTATATCAATATTTGTCGACTGGGGTTTATATTGTATGATTCCAACTATTCCACACATATTAATCTCTTCTAACTTTTCACGTAATTATTTGTGACTTCAGTCACATAAAAATATCAAAACTTACCTAAATTGGAAATGCAAATCTTAAATTACCGGCAACTTACTAAGATCACTTTGTACACTCGGCCCAGATTAAGTTGTGTAACTTTTCAGACACAATATCCCACTCGAAATCTTTTAACCTCTCGAAAGCAAGTCCTATAAGTTGTTCTCTCAGATTAGAATTAAAATATAAACTAACAATTGCATTTGCGAGTGAATCTATACTATTTTCACTCGCATAGTACACTGATTCACCTGCGACCTCAATCGTAGTTTGCTCCTTGAATACAATTACAGGAGTTCCGCATGCCATTTCTTCAAGAACTGTTAACCCAAACCCTTCGTAAAGTGAAGGTTGAACACAAAATAATGCCCTACCCATCCAGTTACAAAGTTCTTCATCAGTCAACCTTCCCAAAAATCGAATTTGACTTTCTCGTAATAGTTTGTCTACATTTCTTACAGAAGAATAGAGACTATTAGTTATTTCTCCACCGACAATTAAAGTCGGCAACTTGACACCAGTTTTGATCGCAATTTTGTAAGCCATATCATATGCCAATATAATTTCGGTAGTTAAATCTCGAGCATCTTTTGATCCTAAATGAAATAAATACGGTTCGGCTATTTTTACTTTTGGGATAACTTTTTCAACATGAACTGGGTAAAATACGTTTCTGTCTACTCCCAGCGGAAGTACATTTATTGTATCATCTGATATATTAAGCTTTTTGGCAATCTCCATTCTTATAACATTGGTACTCGTTACAATTTTATTAGCTCGACTCACTGCTTTTCTCCACAACATCTGGTAGATCCAGCGTGCTATAACTTGCTTAATTTCTTTTTTCCAACTCTCCTTAACCAGCCTAGGAATCAAATATCTCTTTTCTGGATCTTCAAAGATATGGCATATACATGGTGGCCCCCAAAAAGGAGGAGTCTCAACCTGAGTATATATCTGATCCACTTGTAATGATTTAGCTAATCTAGGGAGTGTAATTTGGCTCCACCACAATTGAGATCTTATCTTAATCTCAACAATTTTTGCCCCAGAAATTTTATTTTCAGAATTCATAACAGCATCAACGACCCCACGTCTCACCACTATAAAATATTCAACTCCCTCTTCCCTTTTAAGCAACCTTGTAAGCAAATTAATTTGAACTCGAGCAACACCCTTGCCTGGCAAAGTAATTCCACTTCCATCTAATAAAACTCGATACGGTTTCTTATTGTTCATGATCGTATTATTTTAAACCCATGTTGTTTTAAACAAATTTTTCCTAATCATCCATCTATGCCTGATGAACTTCTAATTAGTTTATTTCTTAGATCGTTAAGACTCCATTTAATCATTCTCCACGTTTCTGCAAAGGCTCCATTCTTAAAGGCGAATAAATCGCATAATTCAACCGATGAATATTTAATTGATGGCCAACCGCAGAGACCTGCCACAACTGAATATCCAGTCAAACTTGAGACCGCAGCAGCAGCATCAATTCCCATCGGATACAACAAAATAATAAGCATTGCAACGATTACCAATGCTCAAGTGTGTATTTCGGTTAAAACCGCCACTCATAACCTTTTTCATTTTTCTTGATTTTGGTTTTTCAAATAGGCCTTCCTTACTTTTTTAATTTGGTTTATTTTGTTCAGCAAAATAGTGTTTTTTAATATTGAAATTTCGTATTAATTTTAGCTTGTTTTATAGTAACTATTCAAATAAACAAATCAATACTTTTGATAGAACACGTACTAATTTCAACAGTTATACACCAAAACTAAATTTCTCAATACGACACAGTCATTTTTTGATAATTTTAGTAGTGCTAATGATTTTTCAGTGGATCTAGGCTTAAGTAACAGGTTTAGAAAAGAACCAGCACTCTCCATACTGACTATAAAAACAATTGCGGTGGAAGCAAAAACAGTTTCTACCCGCAAGAACTGAGATCACCGATACAAAGCCGGAATTCCCCTTAACGACCGGGCACAAAGGTCATATTCCCAAAGTTAAGTATCAAAGTCAGGATAGGAATGGAAATGTTTCAATGAGAAACTTTTTAATTCCGTTTCGTTCAAATGGCTTCAATG
>JAJYVQ010000202.1 GCA_021791915.1 Actinomycetes bacterium
CCGACCCTTCCCCGAAGCTTCGCAATATAGAACTGAAATTGATGGACTTTATCTCTGTGGACCTTCAGCATATCCTGGCGGTGGAGTGCATGCAGCCTGTGGTCTTAATTCATACAAAGTAATTTCTAAAGATTTTGATTTGATGGATGCGATAGATCCCAAGAGAGGTTACTGATAGTGATGTTAAGGATGAAAAGTAAGCTTGGCCATTCGACGGATATTGAATACTTGCCAATTCTTTTTATAGAACCTGTATCTTTTGTTAGACAAAGGTCCTTTAGATACGATAAGTGTGATATTAAAACCAGTGATATTAATTACCATGATATTTAAACCAGTGATATTAATTACCATGATATTAAAACCAGTGATATTGAAAGCAGTGATATTTAAACCAGTGAGGAGTAATGGCTGATATTTATACACAGAAGTGGTACGAAGAAGTTAAGAATGCGATAAACAATAAAGTCGCTGATATGAAAGAGCTTCCTGAAGGCAAATGGCAAATTGCTATAGAAATATTCGGCGATGGAATTTCTCCGTACGTAGACCAAGGAAATGAACGCCACTTTTTAGTTGCGATAGATCAGGGAAAATGTCTTTGGTACAAAGAGATCGACCCCAATTCAAAAGATGAAGGCGACAAAGTTAAGTTGGATTATAGATTTCGAGGCAGTGCAGTTAAATTTGATGAAATAGCCGCAGGAGTGTTAGACCCAATAGATGCAGCATTAGGGGGCGACATAAAAGTTAAAGGTGACATGAGGTTCTTATTAAGGCAGGCAGATCAGGTACAGATATTGCTTGAAGCTTATTCGAAAGACGTCAAAACTGACTGGCCTCATGGAAAGCCTCCATACTGAACTGTGTTGTATACAAAACTAATAAATCAAAGCTATAGGTTTAAAAAACTAAGAATTTTAAAAAACTAAGAGTGTGAACTGAACTTATGAAAACTGAATTCGACGTAATTATTATTGGCGCAGGACATAATGGGCTGACTTTGGGAGCTTATTTATCACGGAGCGGACTAAGCGTAGTTGTCTTAGAAGCAAGACATGAAGAAGGAGGGGGACTGTCAACTGAAGAGTTAACTTATCCAGGATTTCTACACAATATTCACGCAAACTATCATACCTTTGTCGATTTGGCACCTCCTGTATCTGATCTTAAAATAAGAGAACACGGAGTTAAGTATGTAAAGCCTGAAGTTCAGATGGCATCCATTTACGACGACAATACTGCACTATTGATCTACGATGACCTAGATAAAACTGTAGATTCTATAGCAAGATTTTCAACAAAAGATGCGGAAACCTTCAGGAGACTTTACAAAGAAGCTCACGGATATGTTGACCTGCTGTTAGGTACATTAATGTTTGAACCCCCAATGTCGGTAAAAGAGCTAACAAAGGCTCTTTCAGTATTTGGAGTCTCAGACAGATCTGAATTTTTGTCAGTGAAACTTAGACGGGAAACAATAAACCAGTTCTTAGATGAACATTTTGAGAATCCGAAAGTAAAAGCTCACTTGGCGTTTCACGGCGCAGTATGTGGTTACGGGAACAACATACCGGGTTTGGCAATAGGGTTCCCTCTTTTGATCGGAAAAATAAATAATTGGCATATTTCAATAGGAGGTTCCCATCGATTGGCGCATGCGCTGTGGCGTGATATGGCAAACCACGGTGGAATTTTAGTCACTGACGCCGAGGTCGTAAGCATTGTCGTAGACAACAAAAAAGCTGTTGGAGTCAAACTAGCAGACGGAGTTGAAATTTCAGCAAGAAAATGTGTGGTCTCTACCGTGTCTGTTGAGCAGACATTTTTAGAGTTTCTAGACAAAGATAAAGTAGTCGGCAATGACGGCAATAAATTATTGGAAAATGAATTTATACAAAAAGTAAAAACAGAGATTAAACACCAATCGTGGTCACTGTTTAGTGTGCATCTGGCTATGAAACAACCTCCTAATTATTTAGCAGCCGAGTTTGCCGAAGATGTCAATAAAGCTTGGGTGGTAAATCTCGGATACGGGTCTCTAGAAGAGTTAAATAGTGATTGGGATGTGATCTCTAAAAACAGTTTGCCTGATCCCAGACCTAATGTGGCAGTTAACTCTCTGTACGATCCCACAGATGCCCCTGACGGTTTTTATACAGGTCTGCTACGTCAGTTTGCCCCCTATGAGATAGGAAACGACGGACCTGCAGCATGGGACAAACTAAGCAAATATTATGGACAGAAATGCATAGATGCATGGAGCAGATTTGCGCCCAACATAGGTGAAGACGCTGTATTAAAGTGGACTACCTACAGTCCTCACGATATCGCAGTCAAGTTGCCAAACATGGTTAAAGGTGATTGGATGATGGGACAGATTGCACTATCTAACATGCTAGACCAGAGACCGTTACCAGAACTCGGACAGTACAGAACTCCCATTGAAAGTCTCTATATGGCAGGATCCACTCAGCATCCACACGGGTTTATAACTTTTGCACCTGCTTACAATGCACTGTCGGTTATCGCTGACGATTTGGGACTTGACAAGTGGTGGCGTGAAGTGTGAAGTTTACATCCAGTCAGGTAATAGTAAAAGACGAAGACACTGCGTCCGGCTTGGCTTGGATGATACACGACCTTTTGTGTGAAAATCTAAACGCTTTTAGAATTAAAGCCTTCCTGAGTTCTCACGTTAACGGTACAGTAAACCTTGTTACCGTTGATAAAAATCGATCGATTTCAATTACTTTTAGTTACGGTTCAATTTTAATTGACGATGGAGTAAAGGCTCAAGGACCTACACTTTACTCAAACTGGAAACTGTTTGCTTCCATCTCAAGTGGACTAAGTTCGCCTGTAGCTGCTTATTTAAATCGTGAATTAAAAATAGAAGTCGATTCTCCTTTATTAAAGAACTATGCATTGGCTGCAGCCTGTGGATATATACTTTCTGTCCCAAACTCGTTTTATGAAAAAAATGCGGATGAAAGTGAATCCAAAGAAAAAAAGCGTTTAGTCGTTAGAAAAATCATGTTAACTGCAATATTTGTTTTAATTCTCATTTACGTTTTGAAATTAAAAAGACATTCTGATAATTTGACTACTAGAGAAAGTCAAATTATTGATTTACCTAGTCTAAGCAGAGCAAAAATTAACAAAACAAAAATTAACAGAGCAGTAAATAATAGAACTAATGAGAAAAGGTTCTTTAAATCTAAAAAGGAGAAGTTGTGACGGTTACGAAAACAGAAAAAGGTAAAGGACAAAAAAGTGAAGATTCATACAGACAACGATTCAGTTGGGAAAAAGTTACTTGGTCATCTCACTGTGGCAACTGTATAGCCAACTGTTCTTATAAGCTCTACAGTAAAGATTCATCTGCTGTATTCGAAGAGGTTTCTGGTATAATACCAGGTTACGAAGGAATTCCCGATATGAATCCTCTAGGTTGCCAGAAGGGAGCAGTATGGCAAAAGCAGCTTACTTCGGGCGATCGGATTACCAAACCTCTAAAACGGGTAGGAGAACGTGGCAGCAGTAATTTTGTTGAAATAGGTTATGAAGAAGCTTACGATTTGGTAGCAGACAAGATAATTGATTCAATTCAAAAATATGGAACTGATTCTGTTATGTTAGAATCAGGTGCTGAATGTGGTGTGATAGCTTCAGTTGCTAGAAATAGGCTTGCAATGGCATTAGGGGCGATTCACATAGATCCCAACTCATCGGTCAGCGACGTGCATGCAGGACACTGGATGACTTTTGGAAATCTTCTCGGAGGATCAACTGCAGACGATACCTTTAGAGCAGAAACAGTTATAGTTTGGAACGGTAATCCTGCATTTACACGCATACCTTATTTTCACTATTTGACCGAAGCTCGTTATAGGGGAGCAAATAT
>JAJYVQ010000203.1 GCA_021791915.1 Actinomycetes bacterium
AGTTTATCTGACTTGACCAATGAAAATATTGTTGAACTACCATTGTCAGAAGTTTCAACGGACGAAACAGACAATGCTGTAGAAAACGGTAAAGTAATTTCAATATTTAAAAACCAATTTGAAGATCCGGAAATAGATTCTCAAAAACAATCTAATGAGGGATTTAACGCCTCAATTTCTGACATTGGCGATAGTATGGTAGATGCTGGCGACGATGTACTAGCACCCATTATTGAATTGCAGTCTGCATCTGATGAAGAAATTAGAGATTCTGAATCAAAAGTAGATGAACCAAAAGTATCCTCGCACCCAGTGAAAACTGAAATTAGTGAGCCAAATTCTGATGAAGCAATTGATCAGACTGATTATGAAACTATTATTGAACCATCAGCTGACAATGAACCGATAGATTTATTGGGGTTGGTCGGATCTCCTCTTAGAAATCGACTAAAGCCGATAGTTATTCCTTCGATTTCGATATTGATACTTTTGATAATTAGAAGAATAATAAAGTCTCAAAAACCATAAAAGTTGATATTGCAGACTGTAGAATTTAATCCGGCAGATGCGGATCGCCATAGTGTCGAACAGTCACTCGGGCGAAAACCAGAGGGGTTGTTTAAAGTTGTCGTTAGGGATAAATCTGGGTTAAATCCGATTGTTATAATGAATTATCCAATTTTGAAAAGCGGCAGACCCATGCCAACCTTATTTTGGTTAGTTGGATTAAGCGAGGTCAAACTTGTATCTCAAATTGAATCGAAGTTCGGGCTTAAGGCAGTTGAAGTGCTTTTTAAAGCTGATGATATTGTAAGAATTCATGAAAGTTACTCTAAAACAAGGAGTGAGTTGATCCCAGATGATTACATTGGAATTAAACCTTCTGGCGGTGTCGGGGGAACATCCAAGGGGCTAAAATGTTTGCATGCTCATTTGGCAAACTATTTGGCAACTGAAGCAGATCCTGTAGGTCAGTGGACTTTTAATCAGTGTAATTTATCTACTGATGACTATATCCGAGTTTGAGTAGGCAAGAATCAAATCGAATGTGAGTAAATAAATGACCGAGGTTATAGGGGCAATAGACTGCGGAACGAATTCAACGAGATTGTTGATTATCGACGACGACAGAAATCAATTAGTTAGGGAATCCTGTGTAACTAGATTAGGTGAGCTTGTAGATACTACCAAAATTTTGGGGGATCTAGCTTTGGATAGAACCTTAGAAGTATTGAAAAGTTATAAAGCCACTGGAGATAAATTTGGGGTTACTCGATGGGGAATAGTGGCAACTTCTGCAGTTCGGGATTCTAAAAACTCTTATGAATTTACCGATAAGGTAAAATCTCTGTTTGGGCAGAATCCAAAAATATTAAGCGGATACAAGGAAGCTATTCTAACATTTGTCGGAGCGATGTCGGGGCTAGATACTACAGATGAGCAAGTTGTAGTAATAGATATCGGAGGTGGATCGACTGAAATTGTCTGTGGTCAGCAGAAAAATTATTTGAAAAGTGAAGATTATGAGAATAACTTTTTAGAAACTTCGATGGGAGGCTCGGTGGACATTGGATGTGTCAGATTGACTGAACGATATTTGAAATCTGATCCAGTTAGTGCAACTGAATTAGAGGCAGCCTTAAACTATGCTGAAAGTTTATTTGCCACAGTGAGCCTAAGAATTCAAAGGCTTAACCCATCAAGGATTTACGCAGTAGCTGGAACAGCTATTAGCTTGTTTATGATTTCACACAACATTACAAAATACAGCAGAAAATTAATCCACAATCAAACTTTAAAATTGAGTGAAATCGAAACGCTTTTGTACAATTTGGCCAAAATGTCTCTTTCAGAAAGGCAAAACTTACCGACGCTTGAGATTCAACGAGCTGAAGTAATAGTAGCTGGAGCAATTATATTTTATTCGGCTGTCAAAAGTTTTGGCCTAGAATTCTGTAATGTATTGGAAAGCGATATCTTAGATGGTTTGGCAATTCAAACTCTTATAAGTCCAACGTAATTTGTAATGCTACAAACGATGGTCCATTTAATATAAAAAATGAATTTAATCATTGTCGGTCTAGCTATATTTAATGTAATTTTGATATCATTATGAATATTAAGATGGTAGATGGCTCCAAACAAAATATTGGCTTTACAGAGTATTGAGATCCCAATTTGGGAACTAAAGAGGTTCCTAATTTAGCCAAGATAAAGCAGTCAGAACAGGAATTAGTTTGATGCAGCAAAATATTGCTCCTATTTCACTTGCAGATTTAGTATCTGAATCTGAAGTAAAAAAAATTACAATAGTAGCTTGGCGAGACTTGGAAGATAGAACTGCTGGAGGCTCGGAGGTTCATGCTCATGAAATTGCTAAAAGGTGGGCAGAAGCAGGTTTGGAAGTTACCATGAGGACTGCGAGCACTTCAAATAACGACTCAATTAGTTATCGTGATGGCTACAAAATAATCCGCAAATCAACTAAATATACGGTTTTTGGCCAGACGTTGTTGAGCGGATTGACCGGCATGGTTCCTCGTTCTGATGCACTGGTTGAAATATGGAACGGCATGCCCTTTTTGTCACCACTATGGTCGAAAGGTCCTAGAGTGGTTATTTTGCACCATGTTCACGAGAAAGATTTATGGAGGTCCGTACTTCCGATCGGGTTAGCGGAACTCGGTGCATTTTTTGAAAGAAAAGTTGCACCCAAGTTTTATAGAAATACCCGAGTGATTACTCCCTCTACTAGCTCTGCAAATGAAGTCATTGAGTTGTTGGGATGGCCAGACCATCAGGTCAGTGTAGTTCATCCAGGGGTGAATGCGAGATTTCGCCCTTTTGGTAAAAAGTCCGAAAAGCCTATGGTTTTTGCCATCGGCAGGTTAGTTGAAGTGAAACGTTACGACTGGGTTATTAAAGCAGTTGATAGAGTTAGATCAAAAATTGGAGATGTACAGCTAGTAATCGCAGGCGAAGGAGTTGCAGCAGAAGAGCTACGTACCTTGGTATCGGATTTAGGGGCATCTTCTTGGTGCAAGTTAGTCGGTAAAATCAGCGACGAAGATCTTGTGCATTATTATAGAAAAGCTTGGGTGGTTGTTTCTGCTTCCATGCGAGAAGGATGGGGTATGACTTTAACTGAAGCCGGAGCTTGTGGCACCTTGTCTTTGGCTTCAAGAATAGCAGGCCATGAAGACGCCGTAATTGACGGCCAAACTGGATATTTATTTGATACTCTCGATCAGCTTACAGACCTATTACAACAGGTATTAACTGATGAGAAACTGGCAAGACGGCTGTCGATAGGTGCCTTGAAACATGCGGCTAAACTTACCTGGGACGCTGCGGCGACAAGTGCTTTTCAAATAGTTGATCGTTCTTATAGAGAATATAATGGGAAGCTTGAATATTTACTACCGAAATATAATCAATTAAAAATTGTTAACCGGAGAGCTGCAGAACGAATACTAATAGATATTCCAATAAAAGTAAATGATCAAAAAGGCAGGCTAGTTGATATATCCTCTACTGGAGCTCTAATAACCCCAATTGATGAATTTTGGTTTGATTTCGGTGATTTGTTGAAAGCACAGGTTGATATTGATTCAGGTTATCTGGATTTAGATGCCGCAGTCGTAAGGTACGCCACGGACCAAGAGGGGATATTGGGATTTGGCGTTTGGTTTATTAATCAACCTAAGAATCTACAGGAGCTGTTGGCCAGATTTAGCCAATATTAGCGCTGCCATAATAGTTATCAGTTTATTGTTTGTCAGTAGCAGATATTTTGAACTTTTAACTTACATGTTCCACATTTACTCTGGGAAGATTTG
>JAJYVQ010000026.1 GCA_021791915.1 Actinomycetes bacterium
ATAACATGCACGCCCATATTGTCCTTGTACCCAAGTACCGAAGAAAGGTGATGACACCCCGAGTGACGAAGTTGCTCGGTGAGGTCTTTGGTGAAGTGTGTAGAAGATATGGTGCTACTCTTGATGCTATGAAACTGACCAGGACCACGCTCACATTCTTGTGACATATCCACCCAAGGTTGCCTTGTCCAAACTGGTTATGTCGCTGAAAACGATCTCGTCCCTGCGGATACGAGAGCGTCATTGGCCTGAGGTGACGCAAGCATTGTGGGGAGAACACTTCTGGTCTCCCTCCTACTGCGTGGTGTCGGCAGGTGGTGCGCCACTTGAGATCATCAAGCGATACATCGAAACCCAGCAATCTCCCAACCGCCAGGGAAGATCGCCTCGCAATAGGCGACCTTGACCCCGCCCTTACGGACGGGGATTGCGGTCGAGTGTGGTTCAAATAGTTGAAGGAGATTTTCCAATTAGCACTTTTTTACTGTGAAATTTTTTACAGAGACCTTTCTTACAGAGTGGTTTTCAACAAAGTGTTATTCATAGTTTTAAAGAGTTGATAATCTAGATTTATTGTGTTTGATAACTTACAAGACCGATTTTCATCTATTTTTACAAAGCTAAAAAGCAGGGGAAGGCTTTCTCAAGCCGACGTTGACGAAACTTTGCGCGAAATAAGAGTCGCTTTGATTGAAGCGGATGTCAATATTAAAGTTATTAATTCCATGCTTAGTTCCTTGAGGGAAGCTTTAGTGGGCATTGAGCTTTCCAAGAGTCTGTCTCCTGGAGAACAAGTAATTAAAGCAGTAAATAATGGACTTATTCAGTTGTTAGGTGGCACTGAATTAAAGATTACTTATGCAACCAAACCACCCACGGTTGTGCTTTTGGCAGGCTTACAGGGAGTCGGTAAGACGACAGTTGCCGCAAAATTGGCAAACTGGTTTAAGTCTCAAGGACGCAATCCCCTACTAGTAGGTGCAGACCTTCAGAGGCCAGCCGCAGTAGACCAGTTGAGGGTATTAGGTGAACAGTTAAACGTACCGGTTTTTTCTGAAACCACTTCACCAGTAGAAGTTGCAAAAAAGTCAATTTTAGAATCAATCAGACTCGGCAGAGATGTAGTGATAATAGATACTGCTGGAAGGCTGGCAATAGACGAAGAACTTATGGATGAAGTTAAAGCCGTATCTGCAGCGACCAAGCCTACTTACACTTTTTTCGTGGTTGACGCAATGATTGGACAAGATGCAGTGTCGACGGCGCTTGCATTCAATGAGGCTCTTGAATTAGACGGAATCATTTTGACTAAAGTTGACGGAGATGCCAGAGGTGGAGCTGCACTGTCGGTCAAGGGAGTAATAGGCAAGCCGATCGCATTTGCGTCCACTGGTGAAAAGATTTCCGAATTTGAAATTTTCTATCCCGACAGAATGGCATCACGAATTCTCGGGATGGGAGACGTATTAACTCTAATCGAACAGGCAGAAAAAGCATACGATCAAGATGAAGCAGCAAAAGCCGCCGATAAATTGATGTCGGGGACTTTTAATCTTAACGACTTTTTAGACCAGTTTCAACAGATTAAGAAGATGGGTTCTTTGAGTTCGATAATTTCTATGATGGGTGGTCTTCCGCCAGAAGTACGTAACGCCAAAATAGAAGACAAGGACATTTCGAGAGTTGAAGCCATAATTCGATCTATGACAATGGAAGAACGTATCAATCCAGCGATTCTGAATGGATCCAGAAGGCTCAGAATCGCACGAGGAGCTGGTGTAACTACAACTGAAGTAAATAACCTAATTAATCAGTTTAATCAGGCAAAAAAGCTAGCGGGAGCATGGGGTTTCGGAAAGTTACCTTTTAAGAAAAAAAGTGGTTCGAACAAAAAAATAAAGGGCGGACGCTATACCCCCAAAAGTTCCAAGAGATAGCTTGTGTTTAATGTCATCTGATGGTCAATGCCTTGTTTGCAAACTTTTTGAGTATCTACCGAATAAGTTACTTTTGGTCGTTTTAAAGTCAGATTAATCAAAATTTAAAAAACCTCCATTTTAGTTGAATGAGAACTTTAGGGTAAAATAGTTAGACAAGGTTGCTTACGTTGTTTTAAGTGTTGTAGAGTTGTCAACAGTTGACTAAATAGTATAGTAAAATTGGTTTTTAGCGTTTTTACTGAATTAAAAATAATTTACTTTAGGAATAAGAATAAGGATTTAGAGTACAGTGGCAGTCAAACTTCGTTTGGTCAGAATGGGAAAGAAAAAGCAACCTACTTACAGAGTTGTAGCGGCGGACTCGCACTCACCCAGAGACGGTAGATTTATAGAAATAGTAGGGACTTACTATCCCAGACAAGAACCGACCGAAATTAATTTTGATACGGAAAAAGTTGAAAAATGGCTTAAAAATGGGGCACAACCTACGGATCGCGTAGCAAAACTTCTAAAAGTAGCCGGCATATCTAAATAGGTTAAACCTATTTAAAAGAGTTGATGACAGATAGAAATAATTTAAATCAGGCAGACCAAGATCTAGTCGACGAAGTCAACCATAATTTGATTGACGAGGACGACGATTTTCAAGATTCTGATGATGATATTAATAAGATTGTAGGAGCAGATACTAAATCAGTTATAGAGTATTTGGTTAAGTCACTAGTAAAAGACCCCGAGGCCGTGGTGATTGAGTCCAAAGAAGTTTCTGCTGGAAATGTGAGATATTCGTTACACGTATCCCCTGGGGACCTAGGAAGGGTTATCGGGCGTCAAGGTCGAACAGCTAAAGCAATTCGAGTTGTTGCCTCTGCGGTGGCCCATCGAGAAGGTCTCAAAACTTCTGTTGACATAGTGGACCAGTAGTCTAATTCGATCAAATTGTCTTAGTTGAAAGATTCAATCGACAATCTAGTTCAAATCGGATACATAACCAAACCCCATGGCCTTGATGGTAAGGTAGTTGTTTATTTAACAACCGATGTTCCAAACCGGTTAAAAATTAATGACAAAATCTATGCTCTTGAAGGTGAAAATGAGCCAGTTGAGCTTTTAATTGAAAAGATTAGCCCCTATAAAAATAAGTATTTAATTGTATTTTCTGAAATTAACTCGCTAGCAGGTGCAGAAAAATTGGTGGGAAAACCTATATTTGCGGCTCCGATTGAGCATGACCCTGAAGACATTTGGGCATCGGATCTTTTTGGCTGTTATGTTGTCGATAAGTTAAATGCACTTTACGGTAAGGTAAAAGTAATTATTGACAATCCAGCAAGTGATATTTTTGAACTGGATTCGGGCATACTAATTCCATTCAAATTCGTTGAAAAGATTAAAACTCTTAGTTTAAATGATCCTGATTCAGGTGAAGATTCAATTATCGTAGACACTATAAAAGCTAGATATACTATTTCAGATCAAACTAATCTTAAGTTAGGTGAATGTGATGAAGTCGCCACCATAAAAGTTGCTTTTGTAGACCTACCAGAGGGATTAGCTGAAATCTATACTTCTAATTATTCGGTTAAAGATTAAGAATATGAGAGTTGACGTATTTACAATATTTCCTGATCTTATTTCTGATTACTGCAGTTATAGTTTGTTGTCCAATGCCATAAGCGAAAAGCGGCTTGCGCTTAATCTGCACAATTTGCGAGAGTTTGGACTCGGTAAACATCGAAAAGTCGATGACGAACCATATGGCGGGGGAGCAGGAATGATAATGAGATGTGAACCTATTTTTGATGCGGTTGAATCGGTTTCAGATCTTAAGCGTCCGCTTTATGTTTTATCTCCTAAAGGAAAGCTATTTGATCAGCAGATGGCTAACGATCTAAGTAAAAGCGACGGCTTTTCGCTAATCTGTAGTAGATACGAAGGCATTGACGAAAGAGTGATAAGCAACTTGGCTGACGGTGAGATATCTATTGGCGACTACGTGTTAGCTGGAGGGGAGTTGGCTGCCTTAGTTGTCATAGAGGCAGTAGCCAGACTGTTACCGGGATTTATGGGAAACAGTGTTTCGCCTGTAGAAGAAACGTTTTTTAACGGATTATTGGAAGCACCACAATATACTCGACCATCAGAATTTAAAGGACTAAAGGTCCCTGAGGTATTAATGAACGGCGATCACGAGAAAATTCGCAAGTTTAGCCTCGCAACTTCCCTGTATGAAACCTTAAAGAAGAGGCCTGACTTGATTGAAAAAAGGGGAGGTCTTACGGAGGAAGAACAAAAACTACTAGACGAGTTAAAATCTGATATTTAAGCTAAACTTAACTCTTTTCATATTTTCTTACAAATTATATTGGTTATTTGTAGTAAAATTTAATTATCTGCATTAACATTCCTGAGTTTAACAGCTGAAATATTAAGTTGATATTTTAACTAACTATATAGTTAACATATAATTGTTAACTTGTCTAATTCAGGTTATTGCATTCACTTATTTAAGTTTTTAATATAAGTTTTATTTAGGAGTAATATGAATCCGACGGATCTAGTTGATATTGAAAGTTTAAGGGATGAGATTCCAAACTTTAAGCCGGGGGATACTGTTGCAGTTCACGTAAGAGTAGTAGAAGGTAACAGAGAAAGAGTGCAGGTATTTCAAGGGGCTGTTATAAGACGACAGGGTACTGGTGTGCGGGAAACTTTTACTGTGAGAAAGATGAGCTTCGGGGTCGGAGTAGAGAGAACTTTTCCGCTTCATGCACCTACTGTGTCTAAAATTGAACTTATTACCGTAGGAGATGTGAGGCGGGCCAAACTATACTATTTGCGCGACCGAATTGGAAAAGCCGCCAAGATTAAAGAAAAAAGAGTATAACTATTTTTGAATTGTCCTCTCAAAACAACCAGAATGCCAGTGACGTCTCAGATCTGGTTCTGAAATCGGCACAATTACAATATGCGTTTGGCTGCTTTTAATTTCTTGGTTACAGTATGGGCAAATATAAGTTTTAACCGATTGAGTCGGCAAGACTTTCTGTATATCTGATTGCAAATTAGTCATAGGATCAACCCCTATTTTGGAATTGAGGATCCGACTTTGACTCAAATTTCTCCAATAAGCTTTTTTAGCTTTATCTTCCAGCAAATTTGTATCTCCACCCTTATTGTTGCTACTTTTAGGTTTGCCTTTATAGCGTTTACTGTTGTCAGATTTAAAAGCTTTTGGTTTGTTATTTTTTCGAGGCATAATTTGGCTAATCTAGAATACTATGGGAAATATAATACTTAAAGTTGAAGATGGAATCGCTACAATAACACTATCAAATCCTAAACGGAAAAATGCGATGGATCAAAGTATGTGGATTTCTTTGCGAGACCTGTGTACTTCCATATCCAACGATGCTACCGTTCGTACCATAGTCATCACTGGTCAGGGAAATGATTTCTGCTCAGGTGCTGATTTGAGTGATCCTGATTCTCTAACTTTGGATGGGCTTTCTAGGATGAGAATGATCGGAGATTCAATTTTAGCTGTTCATAGATTGAATAAACCGACATTTGCAGTGGTCAAAGGAGTTTGCGTTGGAGCGGGCATGGGGCTTGCTTTGGCTTGTGATATTGTTTATGCTGAAAATAGTGCTAGGTTTTGTGAAATATTCTCAAAACGGGGATTGGCGATCGATGGAGGATCGTCTTGGTTGTTACCGCGACTTGTGGGACCACAAAAAGCTAAGGAGATTGCTTTTTTTGGAGAGATGATAAGCGCCACGGAGGGGTTCAACATGGGTTTTGTAAATAGGGTTCTTGAAAGCGATGAAATTGATGAATTTGTTCAAACAAGGGTGGCAGCAGCTGCGAAACTCCCCACGGTGGCAGTCTCACTTACCAAAACTTTGATTAACCATTCGTTTGAAGCTTCCTTCGAATCTGCTTTGGAAGATGAAGCTAGAAGTCAGTCACTCGTGTTTACAACTAAGGATTTTGCCACTGCAATTAAAGCTTTTATGGAGAAATCGGAGCCAAAGTTTGAGGGTTGTTAAACTAAGCAGTTGGTTGTAGGCCTGTTTGAGTTTGGTCGGTATTTATGAATTGCAACAATTGTATTCTATGTCAAGGGGACCAATAAAGAAGATACTAAAAAGGTAACTGAGATTAATCTAAGTGAAAGGTCAAAGAACCTATAAAGAATCACACTCTTTGGAATCGAAGATGCCAATTCAAAATTTACTAGAATACTAAAAGCACGACTTAAAAACATATTGGCAATGAAGGTCGACAACCTTAAGGAAAGTGTTGCGTTGAGGACTTGATGTGACCGATAGTACAATAATTCAACATTGCAAATATGCGTATTTGTTGTAGTATGTGAAAATGAGGTTTCGGATCAAGCGAAAATAGCGTCTTGAATAATAAGAATTATTGAGCTTTAAGGTTAATAAGCTGCCCCTGCTATTGTCATGCTAAGCGACACCATAAGATAGTCAGGCTCGTTTGTGTAAGCGAATTTGCAACGAGGGACTACGTGTTGCCGAAGGACAACAATAATAATTTAGTTCGCACAAATTGGAGTCTCTGGTTAGCCATTATTAATAGGAGTTCGAAACAAACGGATATTCCTGTCCTATGAGATCCAATCGTTGTTTTATTTACGACATTACTCTTCTTTTTCTCGATGCCTGTTACTTGCTCCAAAGCACTATTACGGTGAGATTGAAGCAGTGTCCAAAACTACATTGACTATTTCCGCTATACGACTTAGGTCGGAATCGGCAGTTAAGAGCGATGCGCTATATCGCTGTGCTACTGAAACGATCATGCAGTCAACCATGCCGCGAGGAGTAACGCCCGCCCTGCGACAATGACGATAGATTTTTGCTGCTAGCTCGAAATCGATGGCGGCATCGAGTCTCAAAAGATGGAACCGCAGCAACAGTCGGCGCGGATCAACTTCACGTTCGTCGGTTCGGGCCCCAGCCATTACTTCCATTATCACTGGCTCAGTCACGGCAAGTGAACCCTCACTACTGATTAACTTCATGAGGCGATGGTCGACACTGCTACCCGTAGCACGATCGTATTCTACCCAAGCGGAGGTGTCTGCGAGGATCACGACGAGGTTGGACCACGGTCAGTCGGGATCTTGCCGATTGAGCGCATACCACGCATCTCAAGAGCTTCTTGACGTGTCATGGGCTGCCCAGCTAGAATGCGTAGAGCCAGATCGACGGCCTCAGTCTTGGTATGTATGCCGTAGCGATCCATGATGATCTGGAGGTAGTCATTTTCAATTTCAATGTTGGTTCGTACTTTGCTAATACACCAAGTGTACACGCAACGTGTACGATTGGTGCATATTATTATGAAGGTAGCCGACGAAATTATTGAAAGTAGCCGATTTTATTTCTGAATTCTTAAAATCGAAATGTCATGATTAATATTTATTTTACCTCGTTTATTACTTCGTTATATTTACCACCTTTTTAGTTTATTTTTTACGCATTGATTATTTTTCATTGAACCTACACTGAACTGAACCTACACCAAAAAGCTTACACTTTCAATGTGAATATAGGAGAATATATATTATGAAAGAAATTAAGCTTTTTTGTAGGTTCAATAATATGTAAAGAAAGTTTGAACACACTACGGAGAGTGGAGGGGCAAGAGCGGAAGTCCTGAAACTGTAGAGTGACAATATCAGTAGCAATAAAAACTTCTCTGGAACTTCAGTGGATTGTTTCTAGGAAATTAAAGTGGCGATATTAATCGGTATACCACCGATCAAGCTATATAGGCTGATTTAGAGTGCAACAAATGTATCAATTTCTTTTATCGCTACAAACTTTGAACTTTATTAGTATGAAAAGAATAACTGTAAAATCCGAGGCTAAAAAGTCGATCTTAGTGTTAACTAATTCATTTGGTCTAATATAAAAGCCAATCGGTTAATTTGACTGTCATAGTCATATTTGTATAAATATCCAGCTAGATGACCAGTAACATTTGAAAGATTCCAATTAGTTGGTAGATTACCCAAATTCACATAAGAGAAGAATAAAAGTAAATTCAAGCCAAACATATATTTATGAGCTGAAAAAGACTACAATACACAACAGTTAGTATTTAATCTTCCAAAGTGCTCGGTAGTTGTGTTTAAACTAATCATAATCGGATTACATTCTGCTTGCTTTAGATACTTGTTAATTGCGCTCATTAGCAATTTGCTTACTTTCTAAGAAGCACAATTGCGGAGTTGAAATTAATTTAAAACTGTAGTACTTTTAAAGTAAAACCTCGCATCAATAAATGGCCGATAAAATGCTGGAAGTAAGAGGTTTTTTTAAACGTGATATTTTGTCCGAATAAAGGAGATAGCAATGCCGAAGTTAACTGAATCTCAGATTAACGAATATTCTCAACAAGTTCAAAAAGAAGGTTGGTGTATTATCGAAGATGTCATCGAAGAAGATTTTATTGACGAAATTAAGTTCGAGCTAGATAATTTAGTCAAAGAGCTTCAGATAGCTCCTTCTAATAACTTATTTGAAGGTGTAAATACCACCCGGGTCTACAACTTGTTGGCCCACGGAGCTGTATTTGAAAAAATTCCCCTATACTTAGATGTTCTTAGTATTGTTGAAAAGGTTTTAGATCCGGGATTGCTGATCTCATCACTGTCTTCTATTGCTATTGGACCCGGTGAGACAGCTCAGCCTATTCATTCAGACGACCAATTGATACCGATTCCAAAACCGCATCCACCTATTATTTGTAATACAATGTGGGCGATTACAGATTTCACTGCTGAAAATGGAGCTACTCGACTCATACCTAAAACTCACCTATTGGATCATTCACCTGATCCGTTTCAATCGTATGACACAGTTGCAGCTGAAATGAAAAAAGGTAGCGTGTTAATTTGGGTGGGTTCGTTGTGGCACGGAGGTGGAGCAAATAAAACTGATCAAACGAGAATAGGTATTGCAATGAATTACTGTGCAGGATATATTAGACAACAGGAAAATCAGCAGATTGGGATACCTCTGGAGAAGATTAAGAGCTTTCCGATTAGACTGCAAGAGTTGGTAGGATTTTCAATTTACAACGGCCTTATTGGGCATATAAATAAGTTAGATCCGAAAAAAGTAGTCTTACAAGAAGACGTAGATACTAATTTAATTTGGGACTACGCAAAAGTAGACAATCCTAATGCGTGAATCTCGCAAGCAATGGGTCGCTTCCTTTAGAGAATATAAAATTTAATTTAAGTCAAAGCACGTTCTCTATTGGTAATTTTAATAAAAATGCTACTAAGCGTACAGTATAGACATTGTTCGATCACAATTCTAAGAAAGTGACCATAGCTTTTAGAATTGGTCCTAAGAATCAATTTTTAGAGCAGAAATGAATGCCTCTTGTGGGACTTCTACTCGACCAATAGATTTCATCTTTTTCTTTCCCTCTTTTTGTTTTTCAAGAAGTTTTCTTTTACGGGTGATGTCTCCGCCATAGCACTTAGCCAATACATCTTTTCTTCTGGCTTTTATAGTTTCACGAGAAATTATCTTCCCACCGATCGCCGCTTGGATAGGAACGTCAAACAACTGTCTGGGGATCAGCTCTCTAAGTTTTTCCGTCATCTTTTTACCATACTCTTGTGCTTTTGATTTGTGAACTATCATTGAAAAAGCGTCTACGGATATACCATTGATTAAAAGTTCAACTTTAACTAAATTTGCTGGTTGATAGTCAGACTGTTCGTAGTCCAAAGAGGCGTATCCTTTTGTTCTGCTTTTTAATGAGTCAAAAAAATCAATGACTACTTCACCAAGGGGTATTTTGTACTTAAGTTCAACTCTGTTTTGAGATAAATAGTCCATTTTTATCATCTCGCCTCTTTTTAACTGGCATAGTTCCATAACAGTACCTGTATATTCGGCAGGAGTCAAAATAGTAGCAATTAAAATCGGTTCTTCGATCTGTTGAACCTGATTTGCAGAAGGCAAATCGTTTGGGTTGTCTATTTGAATTGATTTATTGTTTGTTAATTTTATTCTGTAGTTGACAGAAGGTGCGGTTGCAATGAGAGATAAATTAAATTCTCTTTCGAGTCTCTCTCTAACTATTTCCATGTGCAATAGCCCCAGAAATCCACATCTGAATCCAAATCCAAGTGCACTTGAAGTTTCGGGTTCATAAGTTACTGATGCATCATTTAGTTTTAATTTTGTCAGTGCTTCTTTTAAGTTTGAAAATTCATCTCCGTCTATAGGATATAGTCCGCAATAAACCATAGGCTGAGGTTGCTTGTAACCTCCGAGTGGATTTGATGCGGGAGCGTTAAAATCGGTTACGGTTTCTCCTGGTGGTGCTTCGCTTACGTTTCTCACATTTGCTATAACATATCCGACTTCTCCAGCACCTAGAACATCTACTGGTGTAGGATCTGGGTTCCGAGTGCCAATCTCTTCAACTTCATGGGAGGTTTTAGAGTGCATAAACAGCAATCTAGAGTTTTGGGATATCTCTCCATTAATAACCCGGATGGAACTGATAACACCTCTAAATTGATCAAAATAAGAGTCAAATATTAGTGCTTGGAGTTTTACTTGCGAATCGCCTGTAGGAGGCGGTATTTTTTCAATTACCGTATCTAAGAGAATTTCGATTCCCTGGCCAGTTTTCGCTGAAATTGAAAGAATATCATTTGGATCGATACCCAGAGTTTGCTTAATTTCTTCTTTACAGCGTTCTACGTCAGATGCGGGCAGATCTATCTTATTTAATACTGGAATTATTTCAAGATTGTGATCTACTGCCAAATAACAGTTGGCCAAGGTTTGAGCTTGAATCCCTTGCGTTGAGTCAACTAACAGTATGACTCCTTCGCAGGCAGCAAGCGATCTGCTTACTTCATATCCGAAATCTACGTGTCCTGGGGTGTCAATTAAATTCAAAATATAATCTTTCCAATGTACCCTAACATTTTGAGCTTTTATGGTTATCCCGCGCTCACGTTCAATATCCATAGAATCCAAATACTGAGCCCTCATATTTCTAGGATCTACAGCGTGAGTAATTTCTAAGATTCTGTCAGAAAGAGTTGACTTACCGTGGTCAACGTGACTTATTATAGAAAAATTTCTAATTTTATCTTTATTAATATGCATTTAACTAAATCGAGAGAACTAGTTTTTGACAAACTACTTGAATTTGTTATACCTAATTTGTCGGACATTAACCATAAACTGTAAAACTTGTTTTCTGCTGGTGGTTGACGAAGATCTCAAATTTATTAAATTATCAAATAAATATGAATGGTTCTAAGATCTCATAGAAGTGCCAGCAACTATATGATTGTAACTATTCTAGTTTAAGTTTTCAAAAAATAGTTACGAAAGCTTTTAAAACAACTCCAATTAAGATATCAACTAAATCTAAAGTGTTAACCGCTATAGCTTTTAGGATTTAATTGCAGAATATAAATACTGATGAAAAGTGCACATGATAAAGTGCAGATGAAAAGTGCAGATGAGAAAATCTAGGACGATAAAGAAGTCCTGACATAAAATTTGCCATAATAAAAGAAGCCTTAGGTGGAATTTATTATAAATAGTGTGTTAATAGTTATAAAGTCATTAATCTAGGATCAAATAAGTTTGTTAGACAACAGTCACATTTAGGTACAAAAAAGTGACATAATTCTATCAATTGGCCGAATTTGGCCACGCAACGCAATTTTTGATCGCGGTAGTAGTAAATTGCTGGTAAAATAGTTTGGAATATTGTCCGTTGAAATTTTAATAGTTTTAGAGTAAAGGTATGAAGTAGTGGCAAATATTAAAAGCCAGTTAAAGAGAAATCGCCAAACAGTTAAAAGGACTGAAAAAAACAAATCTGTAAAGTCTGAATTGAAGACTCGTATCAAATCCGCCAGAAATGCTATTGAAGCGCAGTCAGAAGACGCCCAAAACTTGGTTTCAGTAGCGGTTAGCAAGCTAGATACGGCTGCTTCAAATGGGGTTATACATAAGAACCAGGCGGCAAACCGAAAATCTGCACTGATGAAGTTTGCTAAAGATTCTAAAAAGGAAGATTAAGCTACTCCCCGGGAAATTTGAGACAGTCTTCCTATCAATATCTCCAAAATAGTAGTTTCGTTAAGACCGCTCATTCCTCGTAAGTCTAAATCAGCCGTAGCAATTAGGCTGATCGCACGAAAGATTCCTTTTGCCCCGATTGATTTAGCTGCTGTTGCAGCCTTCTTAACTACAAACGGATGAAGTTTAGGTAGAGTAGCTTTTGCGTCTTCGTCGTTTTTAATATTCATACCGTAAACTTTAAGCATCAACTCATAGTGCTTAAATAAAGAATTGATCACGATAACCGAAGCCAATTTAGCCGGACCGATTAAAAGGTGTAGCTCGTCGATGGCTTCTCTTGATTTTCCCGCATTGATGGCGTCAGTTAACTTCCACGGTTGGCTTTTGCTGTTTTGTATGAGAAACTGTTGGAGTTGATCAGCACTAATGGTCTGAGAATAGTAAGTGTTGGATAAGATACCTAAAATCGAGTCTAAGTCTCCTAAGTTGTCGCCTATAGTTTGTTCCAAGAGTCTGATTGCCGCATTTTCCAAATTTATGTTATATTTTTTCAAACTTTTGTGGATAAAGTTAGATTTTAATTTAACGTTGTCCATTTTGACTTCGACAACAGTTGCAAGTTGGTTCAATTTACTATTAGCTGATTGAGGGACACTGCCTGTATCCAATGACAGAACTAAGGTACTGATTTCAAGCTGTTGAGAGGCAAAGTCGGCGATATTGTCCCAGTCACTTTTGGATAAGCTCGAAGCATTTTTTATGTGAATAATTCTATGATCGCTTAGCATAGACGGTGTGCTTAGGTTCGACAGTATATTGTCTAAAACAATTTCATCTGTCGCAGTGTACTCTTCTAACTCGAGCATCGAAGAACCCTTGCTGATCTCTTTGATTATATCTCTAGTCTCTTGAGAAACCAGCGCTTCGTCATTTCCCTTAATTAAAACTACGCTTGAATAATTAGACATTCAGAACTACCTTCGTCTCAGTTTACTTGTGACTATGTACTTCAATGAATTTGTAAGTAACACGGCTGAAGAAACATCGTGTACTCTAAATACTCTATTTCCTGCAAGATAACCAAATGCAACTGCGGCATTAGTTATATGAGTTCTTTTTCTTATTTCTAAGTTCAATATGTCGCCTAAGAACCCTTTATTAGAAGCTGATAAAAACATTGGAAGCTTTAAATTAGCAGCATAAAACGTAGACATTTTAAAAAGTTGAAGTGACTGATCAGATGTTTTTCCTAGGTCAAGGCCCAAATCTATCATAATGGATCTAATATCTATATTTGCTTTTATTGCATCACTTACTTTGTTCTCCAAAAAAGTTAGGACATCATTTTTTATATCTCTGTAAATGGGATTTGGATCGTCAATTCTGGGCTGTAGTCTAATATGAGTTGCAACTACTGCAAGATTGTATTTTGATGCCACTTCTAAATAGTTCGGGTCTGAAAATCCGCTGATGTCGTTTCCTATTGAGGCGCCGACTTTTGCAGATTCTTCTAAGACTTTAGAGTTCCAAGTATCTACGGAAATCAACGCGTCAAACCTTTGGTTTAATGCCTCGACGGCAGGTACCACACGTTCCAATTCTTCATCTAAACTGACCGGTTCTCCACTTCCGGCTTTAACTCCACCGATGTCTAATATATCAGCACCGTCTGCAAGCAATGACTCAGCCTTTTTTAAAAAGTCGTCGAAATTAAAGTACTCTCCGTGGTCATAAAATGAATCTGTAGTTCTGTTTAGGATACCCATTATTAGTGGCTTATAAGTAACATCGATTTCGCAATTTCTTATTTTTAGGATTTGATTTGTCGGAACGTAGAGAATCTCGTCTAATTTCATCATGGTTATATTCTAAAGGTATTAGTTGACATATTTATCATAGGCAATATAATCTTTACTTGTGGAAAATTTAATTGGAATTGAAGTAGAATCACTTTCGAAGTGGTTGGACGATAATATCTCTACGCTAGAAGGTCCCTATAAGTTTGAACTTATAAACGGCGGGAGATCTAATTTAAGCTATCTAATAACTGACGCAAACCTAAACAAAGTTGTTCTGCGCAGACCTCCGGTGAGCCATGTGTTAAGTACCGCTCACGACATGCTTAGGGAGTTTAAAATGATTTCTGCTTTGAGTAAAACTAAGGTTGAAGTGCCAGTGCCTTATAGTTTCGTAGATGATGAATCTGTCATTGGAGCGCCGTTTTATATTATGAGTTTTGAAGAAGGTCTGATATTACGGTCAGTACTTGACGTAGAAAAAAACGTTCCTAATTTAGAAGTTAGGAAACAACTGTCGGAAAATTTAGTTAATTCATTGGTTAATTTACATCAAGTTGATTATAAGAAAGTAAATTTAAGTGAATTCGAGAGACCCGATAACTACGTAGATAGGCTATTAGAACGCTGGATTGTGCAGTTTGAAAAAACTAAGGGGGAAACGGAAAACATAAATTTGCTCATAACACAGCTATACAGTCAGCTCAAGAAGCTAAATCCTAACAGCAACGAAAATACGGTGATACATGGGGACTTTAGATTAGATAACGTGGTAATTACTCAAACTGGTGAGGTCAAAGCCATTTTGGATTGGGAACTATCAACTATCGGAGATCCTCTTTCAGATTTAGGTCTGTCTTTGGTTTATTGGGGAAGTTCTGAGATGGATTCTCCGCTAAATCTACCTTCTCCTACTACGTTGGATGGATTTTTAAATGCGGAAGAAATTCTAGAGTTATACAGTTTAAGGTCTGGAAGGTCAACTGACAATATTAATTACTACATAGCCTTGGGCTATTGGAAATTAGCATGCATATTGCAAGGCGTTTACAAGCGCTATTCTAGTGGTGCCAGGGCTGGAGATTCCAGTGGGGTTGACGGATTTGAGCAGTTAGTGGGAAACTTGGCCCAAAGTGCGAAAAATATATTGGAGTCCAATAGATAGTTAGGTATATTGTATTATAAAAGGAATCCCGTATTGTTAGTTACGAGCTATATCGCTACGTTTCGTTTTTTATTTTCAGGGACGGAAGATTAATGTGAAGTCTGTTAGATATTTTAATTCGTAAATTGTCCGGATCCATCATCTTTATCCAGCAAATTACTGTGATAATTACACCTATAGAATCTACGATGACTACAACTTTGGGGCTAATATTGTTACCGTAGGGCTCTGAAAGTGCTCTTATGTTGTAATAAAGAGCCTGGGCTCCAGATCCCATGTCCCACAAGAACTCTGCAATCACGGTACCGTAAAAATAGTTTAAGTCGTTAGCCCATAAGTTAGCTCCGATCCACGCAAATCCAAAAAGTGACCATATGGGACCGATTTTATTTGCATCTTTTAGCAAGGTGGCAAACAAGAAAAAACTCATGCCACACAAGATCAAGATAAAGGGGAGTAGTCTAAACCCGTGTTTTTTGAATGGAATAGCCGCCAGAAAAGCAAAAATGAAAGCAAACGGCAGTAAAATCAGTGTTGAAGTATTCTTAAAAGATGAAGGTAACAACAGTACAAATAGGTGTGCTGTTGCTCTTCTTGGTACATTTTCAAGTTTGCTTGAAAATGGCTGTACTTCGGTCAATGCAAAAAACAAGATCAAGCTAAGGCCAGATAGCGGGTAAAGAATTTTATTTTTGATCATTTGTTATGACAATTCTTGTTGGCAGATACATGAAAATCTGTAGTTAGTTCAGAATTTTATTTATAAAACTTTACTTTGATTAGTTACAAAAAATCAAATCTACTAGTTATTCTTAACCTAGTTTTGGCTATGGTTGTGTCTTAAAGTAAATTTATGGTTACTTTGGGTTTAGAGGACAAAGAATAAATTAGTACGGAAGGTAATCTAAAGTTCACTGCAGAATTCTTTAAACCAAAAATTTAACACGGTCACAGCAATTGTTTTAAAGTTGTATCTAATCTCAAGTTAAGATTGTAGGCATATTATATTTTTCAGATTGTTTGAACACTGGTTTATAAGATTAAATTATAGGTTCAACTATTTATCGTGTATCTGATTGGAAGAAAGGTGAATAATGCTAGTTGACGGCGGAATAGGATTCGGATCGGACGCTTCTTTCGTATACGGAGTAGCCAAAGAGCAGGAACGATTGGGGTACGACGGTTTATGGGCTCCAGAAACTGGCCACGACCCATTTATTGCACTTTCAATGGCTGCTCAGGCAACAGACAAAATTGAGCTTGGAACGGGAATTGCAGTAGCATTTGCTAGAAATCCTATGAGTTTGGCGATGGTGGCAAATGATCTTCAGATTTTGTCTAAAGGTCGTTTCATATTGGGATTAGGTTCTCAGATCAAGCCCCACATTGAAAAAAGGTTTTCAATGCCATGGAGTCATCCGGGTAGGCGTATGCGAGAAATGATTCTTGCCATGCGGGCGATCTGGGACTGTTGGCATAAAGGCACAAAACTAGACTTTCACGGCGAGTTTTATACTCATACTCTAATGACGCCGTTTTTTAATCCTGGACCTTCGCAGTACGGCGCTCCAAAAGTGTTTTTGGCTGCTGTTGGAGAGCTAATGGCTGAAACAGCAGGTGAAGTAGCAGACGGAATATTAGTTCACGGATTTACAACAGAGAAGTATTTAAAAGAAGTTACAGTTCCAGCGTTTGAAAAAGGAATGGCAAAAGTTAACAAGCAAAGGGACAATTTTCAAGTCTCTTATCCAGCATTTGTCGTAACTGGTACGAACGACGAACAGAAGTTGATCGCCGACAAGGCTGTGCGAGGACAGATTGCCTTTTATGGATCCACTCCTGCTTACAGGCCAGTACTTGAAGCTCATGGATGGGGAGACTTGCAGTCAGAACTACATCCTATGTCTAAGGCTGGAAAGTGGGCGGAGATGGCTGAATTAATAACCGATGAAGTTTTAGAGGAATTTGCCGTCGTTGGGGAGGTATCTGAAATCGCAGGTAAATTAAAAGCCAGATTTGGTTCAGTAGTTGACCGAATAAGTTTTTATGCTCCTTATCAGCTTGACCAAGATGCATGGCTACAAATAATTGCTGAACTAAAGAAATAAACTTAGCAATTATATCAAGAGTACTATTCAATCTGTTTTAGCGCTCTTGTAAGATAAAGACTTCTTGTCAAATTTCTTTGAAGCTTTCCCGAAGTTGTTTTAGGTAGTGAGCCGGGTTCAATTAAGTACACCCTAGAGTGCTCTAAACCAAATTTGTGTCTAATGATAGTCTTTATTTCTTCGGCTGTCTCGTCTACATTATCGGTTTTTTTGTATTCGGCTACTATTACAATTGTAGGTTCTGTATTTAAGTCAGAAACCTGAAATGCCACAACATTTCCTGGCCTAACAAATGGATGCTTGGATACTGTACTTTCGATTTCTTCGGGTGTGAGCCATCCTGATCTGAGTTCTAGTTTATCGGCGAGTCTACACAAGACTACTAGTTTTCCATCAAAAATATATCCCAAATCACCAGTTTTGAACCAACCGTTCACAAAGTGCTTGTAGGTTTGGTTTTCGTTTTTGTAGTAGTGCTTTGTGAATGACTCTCCTCTTACTTGAATCTCTCCAGCATGTCTATCTTCTAATATTTCATTTGTATGCTCGTCACAAATTCTAATTTCAATCCCACTTATCGGTTTACCTAACACCACGCATTCTTGTATCCATGCTGGATCAGTGACACTACTGGGTGGGAGTGCTCTTTTGGAGTTTTCTAATATAGATCTATCGATTATATCTACCTCTAAACCCGTTTCAGGTTCAACAAAAGTCACTGCCAGAGTACTTTCAGCCATTCCGAAAGCACAGAATACGGCTTTTTCGTTAAAATGGTGATATTTTGCAACTTCTGTAAATTCACGAATTGCTGTCGGATCTATATTTTCTGCTCCGTTTAAGGCTATTCGTAAGCTAGATAGGTCAATGTGTTCACTATTTTTGAGGAGTTTTGTCAGATGGGCATAAGCGAAGTTAGGACCAGCTGTTATGGTACCTCGATATGTTTCGATCCACTTGGCCCAGTTTATGGGATTTTTTGTAAAATCTTGCGGTCGAGCTAAGACTAGGCTACAGCCAGTTGCCATAGGCGTTAGAGTCATTCCAATAAATCCCATATCATGGTACAAAGGAAGCCAAGTAACGATGGTATCTGACTCGTTGTTAAACTTAGCTGCCATTGACATAGATTTAATATGCGACACTATATTTTTGTGAGTCAAAGGTACACCTTTAGGTTCACCAGTAGACCCTGACGTAAATTGTAGTATTGCCATATTATCTACGCTAACTTTGGGTTTAAAGTAAGGGTAGTTATTCTTAGCTGAGTCGTTGATGAGATCGCTTAATTTCAAGAATTCAAATCCGAAGCTACTGGTGTCGATAAATTCTAATACTGCATCATCTATAACTATCAACTTTGGATCGATAAGAGTAAGCCTACGTTTAATTTGTGCCACAAAATCTTCGATGGATAGCAGCCTTAGTGGCAGAGGCAAGACTGTTGGGATAGCTCCAACTAACCATGTAGCCTGAAGCAAATTGAGAGCATCTCCTCTAGTCATTCCGAAATAGGAAAGTTTGTCTTCTATGGTTAATCCAAAGTTTTGCAAGTAACCAGCTATTCTAAGTGATCGCTTATAAAAATCTCGCCATGAGATTGATTCATCTTCTAAATCATCTGACACGAATGTAAAACTTCTGTCTGAATCTTTACTGAATTCAAACAGATCTATCAGTGTATGCCTTTGGGTATCACAAAACTCTAGGAAATTCATCTAAATATCATTATTGGAATAAGATAGGTCATCTACAAAATTATTATACAAAGTTTCCGGTAATATTTGAAGTCCATATCGTGCAATAAGAGAAAAGTTTGCAAAATTCAAACTTAAAATCGTAGTTAAATTCAGAGTTCGACATCGAGCAAGCAACAAAGTTAATTCAACATAGTTAATTCAACATAGTTAATTCAACAAAGTTACTTGTAATAAGTTTAGAAATCAAAGCCTGAACGATTACTTGCAACAGGTAATATAGTGCTAATTAAATAATAACGCAACACTTATGATTTATCAAGATTTGGTAACGAAGTTTACTAAACGTGGTGGTTTGACAACGGTTCGAACTATTTGATTTGAACCCAAAGCTTCCTTAATTTTAGGGGAGTTTACGGCAACTGATTTTAATTCGTCTTCTGTAATATCTACTGATACAGTTATTTTATCCTTTAACTTACCGTTTACCTGGACGATCAAAAGTGCTGTAGTGTCTTCTAGCATAGTAGGATCTGGTTTAGGCCATTGCATTTTATGTATGTGTTCGCCATGTCTAAGTTCCCAAGTTTCTGCTGTTATATGAGGTGCCATAGGAGCTAATAAAAGTAGTAAGTTGTCAACAGCAAAATTATAGGTTTGACGGTTTGGCTTGTTAGACACATATTTGTAGAGTTCATTGGTCAGTTCCATTAACTGGGCTACTGATGTATTAAACGACCATTTCTCAAAACTTTCAGTAACCTTGGTAATTGTCTTGTGGACTGTTTTAAGTAATGTTAGATCCGTATCTGAATTTGGGTCAAAATCTGCAAGTTCTTTAAAGACATGGTTAGAGTCGTTCTCATCTATTTCAAGATAATGTGTGGCAAGCCTGAAAACCCTCGACAAAAATTTGCTAATTCCGTCTATTACTTCATCAGTTTGATTTGTCCAATCTAAATCATCCGTTGGCGGAGTTGCAAACAGATGATAGAGCCTTAGAGCGTCTGCCCCTACCGTGTCAAAATACTTTTGTGGAGCTATGAGATTTCCTTTTGATTTTGACATTTTAGATCCGTTTAACCTAATCATTCCCTGTGTAAAAAGTTGTTTGAACGGTTCTTTTATAATTTTTGGCGCTAGACCTACATCAATTAATGCTCTAGCATAAAATCTTGCGTACAGTAGATGTAAAATTGCATGTTCAACCCCACCAATGTATTGGTCTACTGGCATAAAAGTTTCAACTGATTCGAAACTGAAAGGCAAGTTGTTGTTAGTGGGATCACAAAATCTAAGGTAATACCACGAAGAGTCAACAAATGTATCCATCGTATCGGTTTCGCGAGTAGCCTTACCTTGACAAGTCGGACAACTTGTGTATTTGAACGTTGGATGTGTTTCAAGTGGCGATTTTCCCGTTGGTAAAAACTCAACATCGTCGGGTGCAACAATAGGCAAGTCAGAATCTTTTACCAATACGATTCCACAGTTTTGACAATGAACTACTGGAATCGGGCATCCCCAATATCTTTGTCTTGAAATTAGCCAATCCCTGAGTCGATAGTTTACTTTTCGATTGCCGAGTTTATTCTTTTCAATAAATTCAATTGCTGCTATTTTTGCTTTGGCAACGTTCATGCCGTTCATAAAGTCCGAATTGATTTTGAGTCCATCTCCACTGTAGGGACCGTCTTCTATAAAATCTTTAGGCATTGTAGTTCTGACGATCGGTAGATTAAATTTCTTGGCAAAGTCCCAGTCACGTTCGTCTTCTGCTGGTACTGCCATAATAGCCCCAGTTCCATATGTCATCAGCACATAGTCAGCAATATAAATTGGAATATTTTGTTTGTTAAAGGGGTTTATGGCGTAACTTCCCGTAAACGCTCCTCTTTTGTCTAGATTTATTTCGGTTGAAAGCCGTTCGATTTCGCTTGAAATTTTTAC
>JAJYVQ010000204.1 GCA_021791915.1 Actinomycetes bacterium
ATATAATCTGGATAATCTGGCAAACAATTGGCTCGCCAAATATGAGTTTTCAGTGATGCGATTGGCTACCTAATTTATAGATGATCAATAAATTGGTTGGCGTGGAACTTAAATTCTAAGAGAATGCGTATCAGATCATAATTCCTTCGTATTTTGGTACTCTGAGTGGCCGTTTTGCTTCGACTTTCCGCAGAGCATCTGATTTTTTACTAAAATATAATATATGTCTTATACCGTTGAGACCAAAGATGCAGCTCAGCTTTCGGATTCAGAATTATCGGAGATGGCAGATCTCGCTGCTGGCAGCCAGGATAAATTTGATGTTGGGTACTTGTCTAAACAAGCAGACGAGTGGGTGCTGGTTACAAAGTGTTATGAATCAAATAAGCTGAGAGCTTGGTGTTTGTACTCCTTGGAACGTATTGGTGGGACTCCTTCGATGATTTTAGGGTTGGGTTATGTAGAGAAAAATTCCAAGTCCGAGTTACATTTGAAACATCTTTTAGGAGATCAGTACAGGAAAGCACTTCTAGCATTTCCTGATGAAGACGTGCTGGTTGGAACAAAGTTAGTAAACCCAGAAGCTATCAAAATATTTAACGGATTACAGGATATTATTCCGAGACCTGGTCACAAATTGTCCGGTGAAGAGAGAGCTTGGGGTAGGAGGTTAGCTAAAAGGTTCAATCGAGACACTTTCGTAGACGATAGAACATTTCTTCTTACGGGAGCCGATGATTTGGGTGTATTTTTTGACTTTTCTGGGCCTAAAATTAGTGTTGACCCGAAAGTTGCCGCACAGTTTAAACCCTTGAGGGGGAAACCAAACGATGCTTTAATTGTTTGTGGCTGGGCGATGGCCGAAGATTTGGCCGAAAATAAGCTTGGGCTATAAAATAGTAGGTTTTGTTTAGAGTAGCTACTCTTTTCGATCTTTTTTTGCGACCTTTCAAGATTTAGTTATAAGAAGCCATTTTGGCCTTTTAGGTATTTACTTATGACTGCAAAGTTAAGCTTGCTGTTTATATGATTCTTGTTTAATTAGATAACAAGTTTTTAACAAATAAACATTAGATGATAAATGGTTAAACACTAACAATTAAAAAGCTTCAGTGTTAGATTTAGAAGTTCATACTTAAATTTAAAGCTAGCATATACTGGTATGCTCCGTGAATTAGAAAACAGTGAATTAGAAAACAGTGAATTAGATTACAGTGAATTAATTGTGTGTCCTTTTTGAATTTGATTGTGATTGAATAACTTAGCCAATGTCGGAGATAGTTCTAATTTTCCTATATAACAATTCCCACGTTCTCTAATTGTTTCCTTTAATTTTTTGTTCAAAATCCAACAATGATAATCAATTTTCTGTAAGACTGCAATAATGACTTTTATATCGGATAAATCTACGGCACTGGTATTGGGAGCAGGAGGATTGGTGGGTATGGCATACCATGTTGGCGTTTTACGTGCGCTTGAGACATTTGGCTTTAAGCCTAACAATTGCGATCTAGTAATAGGAACTTCAGCTGGCGCAGTTATTGGAGCATATCTAAGAGAGAACTATTCTGTGGAGGATCTGTATCAGATGGCGGTAGCAGGTGATGGCAAAGGATTGCCTCGAGTATTAAACAGGGCAGGTGGAAACCCGATGGATTCTGTTCCAAGGTTGATCGGTTCATTGTTCGTAGCTTCTCAAAGCTTGCTAAAACTTAATGCAGATCGTTATACAAATTTGTTGCTCGGAACTTTGCCGTCGGGAGCATTTCGGTTGGGAGATGGAAAAGCAAAGTTGGAATTGGATTTGGGAGACAAGTGGCCGAATAAAAAATTCTGGACTGTAAGTCAGGATTTAGCATCAGGAAAGCGATTTGTATTTGGAAGAGACAATATGGACAGTGTTAGCATCTGTGACGGGGTAAATGCTTCGATAGCTATACCCGGTATATATCCGCCTTTTAAATACAAGAATAGATTTTATGTTGATGGTGGAACTTATTCGACCTCAAATCTTGATTTAGCCGTTCAAGAAAAATATGAGTCAATTGTGGCAATTGTGCCAATGGCATACGATCCCCTCAAACCCCCAAGTGCTCATCAGCGTCTATTACGTTCTTTTGCAGTCAAACCCTTAAAACAAGAGTTACGACAAGCTAAAGCTAATTCAATCAGTGTGACTCTTTTTAGACCATCTGGCAAACTAAGTGATCTACAAGGAATAAATCTTATGAGGTCAGATAACTTGGTATCGGTTGAATCAGCAGCATTTGATGAAACAATTGAGTTGCTAAATTCTGGAAGATTAAAAAATGTATTTGCAGCGTGAAAGAAACCGTAGCATATTTAAACTTTCTAAATCAGATTAAAATTTAAATGAAGAGGTCTTATATAGTATTAATTTACTCTAAAGTTACTCTAACTAAGTGATTTGATGATGAAAATTACCGGTACTACAAAGTTGGGCATGGTTATTGGTTCTCCAATAACAGGTTCACTGTCTCCTATCATCCACAATGCTGCTATCGAGCATTTGAATTTAAATGCCATTTTTACTGCTTTTGCTTTGAAGGAAAATAATTTTATTTCTTTTTTGAAAGCGGTAGAGGACTTGAATCTTTTCGGCATATCAGTTACAATGCCTTTGAAACAAGTTGCCGCCGAATCACTTCAGACAACAGAAATCGCCAGAAGATTGAATGCCGTTAACGCTATTTACAAAAGAGACGGCAACTTGATAGGCGACAATACTGATGGGCAAGGTTTCATTAAGGCTATGAAAGCAAAATATGATTTCGATCCTAAAGATAAAACGATATTTCTTTATGGAGCAGGAGGAGCCGCAAGAGCAATAGCGCTAGCACTTACGCTTTCTGGATCTAAGAACATATTTATTTTTAATAGATCTAAAGAGAAAATAAATAATATCAATAACATTTCTCAAGCCTGTATCGGCGTCGAAAATCTACAACGAGCTGAAAGTGTTGATTTGATAGTTAATTGCACTTCTTTAGGAATGGCAAACACAGAAAATTCCGATATAGATCCATTCAAAAGCGTAGATTTTAACGACTCGCAGTTGATATTTGATATTGTTACTACACCAGTTGAAACACCATTGATTAAACATGCAAAAGATCAAGGAGCCAAAACCGTTGAAGGTTACTACATGCTAATTTTTCAAGCTGTTTTAGCATTTGAACATTTTAGTGGTGTTCCAGCTCCGACCGAAATAATGATCAGTGCACTTGAAGAACATTTTGGTGCCTAAAGATTAGCAAATTTTCAAGTTCATTTTCCTTTTACCCATAGTAGCCCATAACATCTACTATTACATCAGTTGACCCTATTGCATTGTAGATATTAATTGAGTCATTTGCTCCAATTTCAACTACAACTAAGTTAGCTACAGTATTGCCCATATTCCAGTTAATATCAGATATATTTGGAACACTAGAACCAGATGCTGGTGTAGGAAATATTGTTAAGAATCCTCCATTGTTAGTTGTATTAGTTGCAGTTACATTTAATACAACTGCAGTTGCATTAGAAGGAATATTGTCTAAAGATCCCCCTGAACCTGATCCTGCTACATTTATGGTCATAGTCTGGGATTGGACCATTGTAGTATTAGGAGTACTATTGCACTGATTTGAACTTATTCCAGGTTGAACAGCTCTAGTATCACATATTCTAACTGGTACTATAGGACTAAAAGAGCTTCCAGTAGTAGATGAACCAGATCCTAGGAAG
>JAJYVQ010000027.1 GCA_021791915.1 Actinomycetes bacterium
AGGCCCTTTAAAGTTATTTCGAAGCAATACTTAAGCTAGTTTTAGGACCTTAAGTATTAAACTAAGATCTAAGTCAATGGATAACTATCAAGACGAGTACGAAAAACTTCTAAAAAACGGCTGGTCACAAGAAAGTAACTTTGACTCTAAGGCTACCGAGTCTAAGAATGTCAGCTTTAATTTTCCAATTCAAAAAACTTATATTTTCAGCGGATTTAAAAAATCAATTGCCTTTGTCAATGAAGTCGCCAATTTGGCTGAACTTCATAACCATCACCCCGATCTAACTATTCAATTTAATAAAGTTAAAGTGACTCTTTTTACACACGATTCCAAATCACTAACTAACAGAGACTTAGAACTTGCAAATCTAATCGATAAAGTTGAAAAAACAGTTAACTAAAATCACAAATCAGCTCATAACTTTAAAATCACCCGTAAGACAAACTTTAGTTAGAGTTGTCCAAAGCAATTCGATTTAATATACAGTTAATTTCAACTAAGGCTCAGTTAACTGAGATGAAATCTCTTTCGCTTTTTTAGCACCTTGAATCAAGCCAATAAACTGATCGGGAGTAACTGCGACGTAGTTAGGTCCCAGTTGGCTCATAATTTGTGCTACATCAGAAGAACCAAGGTTCCACGCATCCAATCCCACAAAAACAAATCCAGGACCGCCGTCTGCCAACTTTGCGGTTGCTTTAATCGAGTTTTCGGTATTGAACTGGGCAAGGCCGTAAACATCGTGCACAACTGGAATATTACCGTCGGCAAATGAAATTGCTGGAGGATTGGGTGTTAAAAATCCCCCTTTAAAGTTATCGTAGTCCGTAAAGATACCTGCAGGATCTATAATTTTACCGTATTGGTTTACTGTAGCTTGATCTGGCGAAGATTCGTACTCGTTGTCCAAAATCCAAACTGCCTTCAGACCTGCGTATGCCATTTTTTCTTTGGATGTAGTCAAGTATTGACTTAAGTTAGGCATCAGTGACGGATAGGCATAGCCAGCCCCAGAGGGAGCTGCAATATAAACGTCGTTTGAATTTGTATGTTGGAGGTAATACTGGTAAATAGTTGGAGCAAGCTTAGCCATATTTGCTGAGATCGATACGCCCATAGGAACTTTACCAAACTGCGGATTTTGAAACTGGTGCAATAAAAAGAATCCCTCATCGTATGCGGTATTGTCACCGTCGGTTGTCACAAAAGTGATATAAGCCTTGTTCTTTTCTGGAGTAAGCGTAGCCGAATTCCACTTTGGTTCGACAACTTTTGCTGGTTTCAACTGAGAAAATACTGATAAGTTATGAAAACCATCCGTCGGAATTAAGTAGTCTCCCGCTCTTGATATTTCACCGACCGCAACGCCTTCCAAGATAGGTAAGTTTGACTTCTTGTATGCAGCATCTGCATAAAATATATATCCGTATACTGCTGTATTTTTTGGAAACAAACCCAAAATTAATTTAACAACATTAAAGTTTGTGCTTGGATCAGCTTCAAAATCTAATCCGTAATGTTGAGTTGACCAATCGCGCAAGCTTGGATCATTACCAGTATTTGAACCATCGGGATCACCGATCCAAACGGGAAACGAAATTTTACTCATATCTGGTCGAATATATTTAACCAACCATGAATAAGTGTTATACCTATTTCTGAAATGATACTTCCTTAAGTCCATAACTACCTTGTAATTATAAGGAGCTGCTTCCAATATTTTGGCCATCTGTGGACTGCACGGAATTGCATTTTTTAAGCCAGCTAAGGTAACTGCGACATTTTCGGTATCTACTACCATCGACGGATCCCATATTATAAGCCCACTTAAATCCGCTTTGTACTTTAAAAACAGGGACATCGGCGAGGCATTTTGATAAGGCAAGTTAACTGCGTGTGTCAGCCAAAATTTGGAACCTTGTTGTGTTTTTGCAGCTGTGTTATATATTAAATATAGGTTTGGTTGAGATCTATTTACAATTCCTTGCATTGAAGTAAAAGTGATCTGGTTTTGCAAAGAATATGACGATATATCAGATACTGTAAGTTTCTCTTGAATTGAAACAGACGTATTTGTACTTGAAGAACAGGATGAAAGAGCGGTGGCTAATATAAGCAATATTGCAATCCCAACTTTAAATTTAATTTTCATATTTCCAACCTTTTATTTTCCGCAGTTTTAATGCTAGATAATTTTTATATAAAATGGCTTATCTCGTTCATTCATTCAGACAAAAATTAACTCTTAATTAGTAGTTATTTGATCTTTGTTATTAAAACTAAACTCTTCTTAGCTTAATTGGTTTACAATATCGATATCGATTGGCCATTAAATATTATATATTTTGGATTTGTTTTATTTACTAATTTAAACTGTAACAACCAAATTGATTTTAAGATCAACGAATAACGACTTTTATTTGTCAAGTTCTAATAACTTCTGGTAAATAGTATCCGAACATTTCTGAATATTTTCTCCAGACCTCTTTATAGTATCTATAACATTATCTGTCATAGTACCCCAGTTGGTCAAATATCCAAAACTATAATCAGCTGTGTCTATTTCCAACATACCGCATACTATAAAGGCAACTGACTCGGCTTCGAGCTCGGCTAGGGCCCTATCTGTTTCAAACTCGTGGAGAATGCCGTGAGCTAATTCATGCACTAAGGTCTTTATTTTTTGAACTGTTGAATTTTCACATTTTATCCTAATGGTTCTAGTATCAAACGAACAGTCTCCGTTAGACGAGTCATTGATCTCGCACTCTTTAACTTTGAAATTAAATTCAGAAGCTACTTCAATCAAAGTTCTATATTTTCCCTTAAAGTCGTTCCCTTCCAATACGCTGCAAATAACTGGCGGCTCTTTACCTTCAGTCTGGGTTATATCAAAAACAGGAACATATCTATATCCCCTAATCTGAATTTCTGAACTTTCATTGTCATCTTCTATCTTGGTTATAATCGGAGCTAGTATCCAGATTGCCTTTTCTTTTTCTCTTACCGTCCTCTTTAATTTTTTCCAAGTAGTATAACTCGCTACTCTCGTGGCAGTAGGAAATTGATTAAATATTAAAACTACGTTATTAAAGCTGTAGCTGTGAAACTGTCGTTGGAATTTTAAGAACTCTTCCCATTTTTTTGAAGTAAGAAGTTGATTAATACCGTCTTGTAACTTATAAAAAAGCTCGGTTGATCTACGTGATCTTAAGGTAGTGCCTGATTTCATTGTGCCTCTCTTATCGTTATTTAAATTAATATTGATTGAACTGAGGCCTTATTAAGGCAATTAAATTATAAATATAGGCTAGAATATAACTGCTACAACTAGTTATTTTTTAATGATCATATAAATGTAACTGTTAGAATGCAAGAAGTAAAGATAAGCGTCTAAAAGTCATTAATTAAGGAATCAATATCGGAGGTACAGTATGGGTCAGGAAACTATTTCGGTTGAAAAACTTGTTAACACAACGCCAGACAAAATCTTCGACATTTTGTCCAGACCGTCGCGACACCCCGAGATCGATGGTTCAAATTCGGTTATTAAAGTGAACTCTTCTGCTCCCGAACCGCTTAAATTGGGAGACAAATTTAACATGTCGATGAAACTAGGGCTGCCTTATTTTATGATCAATACGATAGTCGAATATGATGAAAATAAAAAAATTGCATGGCAACCTAAAGCGCCCGGTATCTTTGGCAAGTTTGCTGGAGGAAGAATATGGCGTTATGAGTTAGAACCTTCGGGTGACAATAACACAATCGTGAAAGAAACTTGGGACATCACTCAAGAAGCAAATCCACTAGCAAAAAAAATGCTATTAAAAGGACCAGCTCAAAAAAAAGTTGTCCAAGCCATTGAAAAAACTTTGGAAAACTTGGCTAATCTATTTGAGTAGGTAAAATAACTAACTCTTAATCTTGGTTAGCTTTTAAGTCAGCTCCTTTTGTTAATGCACGCCACAAGCTAATGTAGTTAGGCCAGATTATCTGTTCTGTTATCCAGCCTGATTCTACAAGTTCTTTGTGCAGTTTTGGTAAATTTCGAAACGGCACACCCATGTCCACGTGATGGGCCAAATGCCACCCTCCGTTAAAAGGAACCATAAACACTCTTGCCAACAAATGTTGCTTTACAACATGGGTAGTCTGCCTTCTGTCTGAAGAGTTTGTCATTCCAGCGTGTTCAGCTACGGCGCGCAGCCTGTTAATTACCTTCCAAGTCGTACACCACGGCAAAAACCATAACAAGAAATAGTATTGAAACCCTACAGTTAACGAAAAGATCGTTAATATAACCAGCTGTGTAACTAGCATGGGCAAAACGAACTTTCTTAAATCTTTGTTTTTAAGCGCTTTGAAGATCATCTTAAGATTTTTATAAGCAGAAATGCCAAAAAGATCTCTTATAAGTTTTCTGCCAAACGATCTAGAAGATACAGGATAGCCACTGTATAGGTTCATATCAGGCTCATTTGCACCCAATTCGTCTCGGTGATGAGCGAAGTGTGAAAATCTATAAGCTGAAAATGGAAGGATAACAGTATAACTCAACAGATATTTCCCCACGTAATCGTTAACTGACTTATTTGAAAATAATAGTCTGTGAGCTGATTCATGTGCTAACAGTGAAAATCTTGCAATTGTAGACCCCATGAATATAACTGCTACGATATCCAAGAAAATATTGTGGAAATAGTAACATACAGCTATTACTGCTATCATTTGGACGTAGCAGAGAAGTACGCTGAATACGTTTTTGACGTTCGAAATAACTCGCAGTTCATTTCTCAGCGGAGGAAGGGCCATTCCCTTGACGTTAAGCCGATCAGTAGGTAACACGTCAGGCAAGTATATTTTATTTGGTACCATTGTATTGCTCATATATTCTATTATATTACAAACTTATTACACATGTCAACAAATCGTAATTTTACAGCCAGATCAGTTATATTATCAGTTCTTATGGGACTCAGTCCCCCGAAGCTACCATCAGCGATGATCGTAAAGACAACTGAGTTGTTTAAAATTTCAGAGGGTACAACTAGAACAGCTCTATCTAGAATGCTTAAAAACAAAGAACTTAAAATGATAGGTTCAAGTTACGAAATCGCTTCGACTAAACACCTTCAGCGACAGTTAAGGCAAGTTGAATCACTAAGACCGAAATACAAAAAGTGGGATGACAAAAACTGGATATTGGCGATTGTAGTTCAGTCAAACCGTAATCCCGCCGACAGAGCACTTCTAAGGGAGAATCTAAAGTATCACAAATACGCAGAACTTAAAGAGGGCGTTTGGCTTCGACCCGATAATTTAGAAGAAAACTATATAAAAAACCACAGACACTTAAGCTGGTTTAATACTGTTCCAGAAGAGGACCCGAACTATCTTGTAAATAAACTATTTAAACTTAAAGCCTGGAATCAGACAACGTTGGTTTTGATTGATCGCATGAACTCTCTGTCTGGAAACCTTAGGAATGGAGACGTTACAAAATTAAAAGATAGTTTTATTCTTATGGCAAAGGTTTTAAGACATGTACAAAATGATCCGCTACTTCCAGAAGAGTTGCTTTTTGAAAGCTGGAGTGGTGTTGAACTTAGAGAAACTTACTTCGAATTTGACAAACTATTTAGACAGGTAATGGCCCAATGGTTTTTAAACTAGGGGTTTTTAAACTAGGTGGCTGTTAAACTAGGTGGCTGTTAACTTTAGAGATCTTCATGGATTCAGTTATCTACCGCTTTAACCTATATTCTAAAAACAAGCGTTATTGACCTTGTTCACTTTAGCTTCTTCATGGAAACATCCACAATACAACATTGCTTTATTTGTAGCAATTATCCTTAATTCTAATATGAGTGCGATACAGATCTGATATCGTCAAATTGAAAATTTTTTGTTAAAACGCTAAGTTGGTTATATGAAAAATTACAATAAAACTTCCCAGCAGAGTACATTGTGAATAATCGTTTTAATTTAAACAAAAGACTCGCTTTGGGACTTATCTGCTTAGTATTATCGGTCGTTTTGGTTTCTTGTAGCTCCAATAAAGCATCGGTTACACCAACCACTAAACCAAAACCAATACTCCCAATAGTAGATAGCCCAATATTGGTAGCTCATACCACAGACGGTACTGTCTCCTACAGAGTTGACGGCAATGGGCCTTCTCTCGTCCTTATTATGGGATATTCTGGGTCGATGGATGCATGGATGCCAACTTTTGTAGACACACTTGCCCAAACTCATCGAGTAGTTATTTTTGACAATGCCGGTATCGGACAAACTTCTCTGCCGAGCGGCACACTTACAATGGGCAAGATGGCTGCACAGACAAATGCTTTGATTCAATACCTTAAACTCAATAAACCCGATGTTCTCGGGTGGTCCATGGGTGGCATGATTGCACAAGCTCTTGCTATTAACTACCCCCAGGATGTCAATCATCTAATATTGGCAGCTACTCTGCCAGGTAACGGTCATGCTGCAGCTCCAACTGGATCTGCCATAACTGCTCTCACTAGTCCTTCTTCTAATAACATTGTTGCACTTTTAAATTTACTGTTTCCCCCCAATCAAAAAATTTGGGCAGAAAAATTTGTGGAAGGAATATCAAAATATCCCCATTTTTATGTTGCCACCTCATCAGTTGACGCTATGCAATTCAACGCCTTGGCCAACTGGGCATTTGCCAAAGACCGCTCAGGATTGGATATTAAAAAAATTAAGGCAAAAACATTGATTGCAGACGGAACTGAAGATCAGCTAATTCCCCAATCCAATGATAAATATTTACATTCGGCAATTAAAGGCAGTAAATTAGTATTTTATCCAGATGCTGGACATGGCTTTTTATTTCAGGATCAAAATCAGTTCGTACCCCTTATCAACAATTTTTTGAAAAGTAGTTAAACTTACGGATATTTAACATTATTAAAACAGTTGTTACTAATCGACTACACTGAAGAAAATTAATAACTACCCTTCGATTCAAATATAACCAAATCAATATTATTATGTTATTAAAGAAATGTATGTTAAAGAAATGTATGAGGAAGAAATATGGAAGAGCTATTTGATATCAAAGGCAAAATCGCACTTGTAACTGGAGGTTCGAGGGGGATCGGCAAAATGATTGCAACCGGTTATGTTAAGTCTGGAGTTAAAACTTATATTTCCGCAAGAAAAGCAGATCAATGTAATCAAACCGCCGAAGAACTATCCCAATTTGGTGAATGCGTCAGTATTCCCATGGACTTGTCCTCCGAAGAAAACTGCAGGAACCTAGCTAAAATCATAGGAGATAAAGAAGACCACTTAGATATTTTGGTCAACAACGCTGGTGCTACGTGGGGTGCGCCAATTGAGGAGTTCGACGAAGTCGCCTGGGAAAGGGTTCTTTCCATAAATGTTAAGGGGGTGTTCCACTTGACTAAATTCCTGATACCCATGCTTACTAAAACTGGAACTAAAGAAAATCCTTCTAGAGTAATAAATATTGGTTCGGTTGACGGAATACAGGTCCCACTATTGGAAACTTACTCATATTCGGCTTCCAAGGCTGCAGTCCATCAGTTGACAAGACATTTGGCTAAGAGACTTGCTCCGCTTGTTACAGTAAATGCGATTGCCCCTGGTCCCTTTGAATCAAAAATGATGCATGCTACCTTAGAGGCCTTCGGAGATCAAATAGCGGCTATGGCCCCGTTAAAACGAATCGGAAAGCCTTCAGACATGGCTGGAACTGCCATTTTTCTCGCTTCAGAAGCTGCTTCATACATTACGGGGGTAATCCTTCCTGTGGATGGAGGAATTGCCACGTTAAAGTAAACAGTTTTATCTAAATGACCTAACCTAAAGAATTGAATAGAACAAAGATATTTTAAACAGTAATTCTTATCTGTAAAGTGGAATCTCAACTTGAAATGTTACTCCCAAATTTTCAGTAGTTCTTCTAGCGGTTACCTTTCCGTTATGCGCTTGTACAATCGCTAAAACTATAGATAGTCCCAAACCGGATCCGCTTGGTGACTTAGACTCTTCTTGAGTTCTATTCTCTCGATAAAACCTGTCGAATATCTTCTCGATGTCCTCAACACCTTTTCCGAAGTCAGAAACAGTATAAACTCCAAATCCTTCTTTTTGAGACACGCTCACATTCACAGCAGTTCCTTTTTCAGTATGGTTAATGATGTTGCTCACAAAATTGGTTACAACTTGCCTCAGCTTCACCTGATCTCCTTTTACGACCACAGGTATATTTGCTTCAACTTTGACACTTCTTGAGGGATCTAAAAGCAATAGGTCTGCTGCCAGTTCGTGAGCTAATAGTCTCAAGTCCACGGGTTCAAATTGAAGTGGCTGACCTTCGTCTAACCTGGCTAACACTAACAGTTCGTCAATAAGTTTTGCCATTCTACTAGCCTGTTCTTTTATCTTTTCTAAGCTAGGGTCTTTAGTTGCTTCCTCTTTTGACAATAAATCTGCGTATCCCAAAATAAATGTCAAGGGTGTTCTCAGCTCATGAGAAGCATCTGATAAAAACTGTCTTAGTTTTTGTTCGCTTAGAGACCTTAAGTAAAATTCTTCCTGAATTCGTGCCACCATAGTATTAAAGTCGGTTTCAAGCTCGCCAATCTCAGTTTTTGGATTTGAAACCTCAACTCTCTGATTTAAATCTCCTGAAGTTACTGACCTAGAGGCTTTCCTTATCTTTTCGATTGGCAAAAGAGAGAACCTCACAAGTAAAAATCCGATCAATATCGCTGCGAAAACTCCCAATACTCCCGTATAGATTTCAAATCTCAACAAATTATTCATCGTATCGTTTACTCCACTGAGTGGAAAAGCCTCCAAAAGAACATAGTTTTGCCCGAGCGGGTCAATCAGAACTCTATATTGACTTGAGCTTGATTTTGGGCTACTAGTTGTAAAGAATGCCTGTTTAGTAAGATTTGCCTTAGTTATAAGCGAAGTCGATACCTGAGGAAACGGTTGATAAGCAACCGACTTATTTCCGTAGGTAACTTGCAAGGAAGTTATAATCTGATTATTTTGCCAAAGTTTACCCAGTGCTCCAGCTTGTAAGGAGGTAGTTCCAACTGGACCAAATCGGTTCGATCCAAAGCTTAGATCAATTGAGGCGGCCCTTATCAGTTCGTGAGTCATCTGACTAGCTGATTGAGAAAGTTCCTGGTCTTCCCTGGAAATAAGGAAGCTGTGCAGTGAACTATAGGTAACTATATCAACTATACAGAATACAAAGAGAACCAAACTTATTATAGCTAAAAGAAGCCTGGATTTTAACGACATTTTTAGATTCCACGCTTAAGAATTTTGACTTTTACATACAGCTTACATGTGTGTATCTTAGCAATCTGACTCGGACATTTATCTAGCTGATATCTTTAACAACATATCCGAAACCTCTGACTGTATGAATAAGTTTAGGCTCTTTAAAGTCCACTTTCTTTCTCAAATAGCTTATATAAGTTTCCAGGATTCCAGAATCTCCACCGAAATCGTAGTTCCAAACGTAGTCCATTATTTGAGGCCTCGTCATCACCTTTTTTGCATTGGACATAAGGTAGTGCAAAAGCCGAAATTCAGTTGTAGTCAAATCTACTAATTTACCGTCGCGCCTAACTTCTCGAGTCTCTTCATCTAGTTCCAAATCACAAAACTGAATTCGTCCAGAACCTCCTGCAACGTTTCCAGCTCTCCTTAGAATAGCATTGACCCTAGCAACTAGCTCTTCTAAACTGAAAGGTTTTGTTACGTAGTCATCTCCTCCAACAGTTAGCCCTCTCACTTTGTCTTCAGTAGAATCTTTGGCGGTCAAAAACAAAATTGGAGTTCTCGAAACGGTATTTGAGATCTTTTTTGCAAGATCAAAACCGTTCATGTCTGGAAGCATGACGTCCAAAATAATTATGTCAAACTTTTCAGTAGCATATTTTTTGATAGCACTTGTGCCGTTAACTGCTACTTCGGGTAGAAATCCAGCATACTTTAAAGCAGAGGCAATTAATTCCGCTAAACCAGGTTCGTCATCTACTACCAATACCTTTGGTGAAGTTTTATTGGGTGAAGTTTTATTTAGGACCATATGTAATATTATGGCACCACAATATTAGCTTAAGCTGTAAATAACCTTAAAAGTGTCTGAATATATTATCAGTCTTCAATTTCGGTTTCTGGATATATTTCAGAAGTTACCTTGTAAAGCTTAGATGGCCACCAGTTATATCTACCCAACAATACTACCGTGGAAGGCACCAAAAGAGTACGCACAAAAAATGTGTCCATTACGATTCCCAATGCCAGTCCGAATCCTACATCTCTGATCTGCGAGGAACCAGATATCGCACCTTCAATCGCCAGTACCACAAATGTACCCGCCAGAACTAAACCAGCAGAAGTAACTGTAGTACCAGTTGTAGAAAGAGCTTTTGATACAGCCTGTTTTAAGGTGAGTCCGTGAGCTTCCTCTCTTATCCTAGTCATTACTAAAATGTTATAGTCTTCTCCTAAGGCTAACAAGAATACAAACATTAAGAAGGGCAAAATGAAAGTCAATCCACCGTCTTTTAAGATAAAAATAAAGAGAATTACAGAAGCTCCGAGGGCCGCAAAATAACTGATGGCAACTGACGCAATTAAGTAAAAAGGTGCAACAAGCGACCGCATTACTAAAAATAGCAGGATGGCTATAACTATGACCGAAATTGGGATTACAGTTTTTAGATCGGAAGACGATACCGAACTGATATCATAGATTGCCGGAGCCTCCCCTGCCACTCCCGAATCTATCGCTTTTACCTGAGAGGCGATATTAGTTACGGTAGTTCTGATCTGAGGCACCATATTTATTGAAGTTGTATTGCTCGGATCTCCAGTTGTAAGGGAAGCCATAAATTGAACAGTAGTTCCACTTGAGGAAACAAAATTTTTTGAAGCAACGTACGCAAGATATTCTTTTTTTGTAATGGATGTCGAACTTAACGACGGCGGAGGAAGTGGGGGAAGCTCCGAAGGACTTCCCAGAACAGAATGTAGATAGACCCAACGAGATGAAGTTAATTTAATAGCTGTGTCCGACAACGGTCCAGAAATCTTATTAAAATAACCTGACGATGCCAAATCTGATTGAATTTTAGTCAAATCGCTCGGGTTTTGCCAAATCGGAGTTGCAAACTTAAATATCAATACTGTCGGATTCGAACTCGTTTTCGGAAAGTACTGCGATATCAACTGAGTAGCCACAGCAGCATCTGTTCCAGGTGGTGCAGTTGCAGTTGCTCCAAATCCCGCTGGCTTATTTCCACTTGAAAAACCTGCCAAAGTTCCAAACAGAATTAATCCAACTATCAACGTTGCTGCTGGCCTTTTCACGATAGAAGATGAGATTTCACCCCAAACTCCAGATGTTTTCTGGTTTTGGTTTGGCCTGCTGGGCCAATATACAGCACGCCCAAATATTGCCAAAATAGCGGGCAACAAAGTTAAACCAGCTAACAACATTATAAATATTCCGATTGCAAGCGGCGCCCCGAGTGACTGATAGAGTCCAAAAGTTGAGGCGAGCAACGACAAAAGAGCAGCAATAACAGTACCGGCCGAAAATGTTATAGACTCACCGACTCTAGACACGGCTTTAATTATGGCATCATGATGACTCAGTCCATTCCTAATCTCTTCTCTCTGTCTGAATATTAAAAATAGCCCATAATCGGTTCCTGCCCCTAAAAGCAGTACTATCAATAAAACTGAACTGATCGATGAAACTTTCAGACCGTATTTTGAAAGCTCCGCAATGATTGGTCCAGATATTACCACGACCAAAAATGCCGGTAAAATAACTAAAAACGGCGCCAAAATTGATCTAAATACCAATAGCAACAACACTACGATAAAAATTATCGAAAACAGTTGGAGTTGGGAAGAAGTAGTTCCTGACTTACTTTGTGAAGCCACTTGAATTGCAATGTTCCCTCCTACGTGACCCAATAGATCCGTATTTCTAAGAGAAGTATTAAGTTGTTTGGTAATATCAGCAATCAAAACTTTGTCTTGACTTCCTTCTCCGTTAGAAGCATTCGAAAGTACCTGAAACAGTTCAGCCCCTTTGTTTAAGGATATACCCATGTCTTGAACTTTTACAACTGTTTTAACCTTTGTTAAGTTAAGTTTTAGGTTAGCTAAAATACTTATATCCTGAGTAGTTAAAGGACCCGATTTTGAAACCACTATAACTTGGACTGGAACGACTCCAGAAGGCGCAAACGGGGCGTCCAATGCCTCTGCACGAGTGGAAGGGGAGTTCGCGGGCAAAAAGTCAGAATTGTTGGAGTTAGTTACTGAATTTAAGGACGGAAAACTGTGAACCACGAATATGCTGACGAGTATCCAAAAAGCTACTACAAAATATCGCGCTTTGACAGCAAACTTTCCTATATTTTTATAAAATGAATGCACGAACTTTCACCCTTTTTCTTAATTATTAATGGTTAACTGCAACTGATTAATCGTGCTTGATTGAAATGTTGGTCTACCGACGTTTTTAAAAGTTCACAACGTTGCTATTCAACTATCAAAGTTAAGCTTTTTTTATTTCAGACAGTATTTTTTTACTTCAGACAGTATAATGTTGTTTATAAATTCGAGTAATCTTCTCCCAGGTATTGGGAAAATATTGTTAAACACCTTGCCCAAGCATCTCTTGAAGCATCAATGGAAAAAGACGGTCTAGTATCGTTATGAAAGCCGTGCTGAGCCCCAGGATAAATCACGACCTTTAAATCACCATTTACTTTTTGTACTTCCTGTTTAAATGTCTCGATCCCTGAATTTACGTTGGTATCTTCTCCGGCATATATTCCAAGCAAGGGGCAACTAATATTTTGCATAATATCCTGGGCTGGTACCGACCCATAAAAAGAAACTCCTACATCCAATTTTGAATCCGAACATACCAGAGCCGACACTAACGCTCCACCCATACAAAATCCTACTGCACCAACTTTTCTATCACTGTTTTTGGATTTAAAATTTCCAATGACTGACTTTAAAACCTCAACATATTTATCCCGATTGGCGATCTGAGAAAATGCAACTTCTTGAGTTTTAAGCAAGCGATCAGCTTTTTCTTTGTCCATTTCATCTAAGACCTGTTGTCTTTTTTCCGGATCACCCCACACAGGAAAACCAACTGTATCTATAATGTCTTTAAATTCCTCGATTCGCTCAAAACTTACCTCGGGAGCTCTTGAGCCGCCCAAGGAAAGCAGATCAGGTGCCACGACAAAATATCCAGCTTTTGCCAATCTTATGGCGACATCTTCAATGTGAGAATTTACACCCCAAACCTCCTGAACTAAAACCACAACAGGTGCAGTATCTTCAGCTTCCGTGTAACTTGCTGTGAATGCCTGTATGGGATCTTTTCCAGCTTGAAGACTCGTCCAGTTAAACTTTAGATTCATATCTTTGACCTTTACTAATTGATATTTAACATACTTACAACATTTAACTTACTTACAACCTGTTAAATTCAAATAAATGAAGGGGCCACTGTCTCACAGATGCAATATTATAATTTCATTATAATTGTATTGTCAGTATGCCACATATACGACTGAAGTCAATAAGTTGTAACTTATCGTCGGTTTAAATTCTACCAACCGATCCAAATTTAATTGAATACAATATAGTTTATTATAGTTAAAAGGATTAAGAAAATAGTTCGGAAAACTTGAGATTACAATATTTTAAGCTAATATTAAGGTTTAGATTGTAGACAAAAATAACCCTTTAAAAAATAAAGTAAAATATTTAATTAGCAGTAGTTAAAACCATTGCAATAAATCTTAAAATTTGGACCTGTAGTGCAGTCTGGAGTGCACGTCGGCCTGTCAAGCCGAAGGTCGCGGGTTCAAATCCCGTCAGGTCCGCCATATAAAAATCTTTAACTAATTTATGATTTGGTTTATATCAGATTACAAATACACTTAATAAAGTAGTTTTTAAAAAACAAAAACATTATTGGCAAGAATTTTTTAAACTGGTATGTTTTAACTGAATTTTTGTAAATAGTTCAAACTTTAGCCCTTTCTTACCAATACTTCATGTTTAAAAAAATAAACCAAATCATTTAACCTACATGTACTTTTAAATTTTTGTGATAGATTGAATGTTCGGTTAATTATTTTGGTCGAGTAGCTCAGTTGGTAGAGCGCGCGCCTGAAAAGCGTGAGGTCACCGGATCGATGCCGGTCTCGACCACCTCTTAGTTCTAATAGTTCATATAGCACCGTGGTGATGTATAACACTGTGGTGATGAATAGCACTGTGGTGATGAATAGCACTGTGGTGATGAAATGCTGGTTTTTTGGTAAATATCTTCAGGTTAATAAAAACCATGCTGTCTGAATTGTTATATTGTAATTAACAACCGACAGGTTATTTAAAATTTAAATGATCTTTCAGCTTTGAGCCTAACTGACAATTGAACTTAACTGACAATTGCGCTTAACTTATAACCGAACACTAATAATTTTGGGTCTTCTGGAATAAATGTAATAAATGTAGGTTGCTATTTATAAACCCTTAAATTTAGTCTTACGGAGCATATTTTTGGCGCAGCTTAAAATATAGTTCTGCAGTATAGGAAATAACACTAACTTAAGCGCTACAAGTGTCGCATTAGCCTTGCTCAAGTTTGCTGTTGAAAAAATTATATACCTACTTTTATACAGATAAACTAAGGACCCAAATCTCACAATTTGATCTGTATTTATTCCAAGAGATTTATTAATTTTCAATTTAAATGTTTCATTTTTTGAATTTATTTTGGTCCAAAATAATTCATAATTATTAAAATAATAAGAGTGGCAAAAAGGAATCTGGCTTCAGTCATAGATAATCTACTTGTTAAAGTATTTAATAAAAAGTTGCCGATTAATTTAGAGTTGTGGGACGGATCAATATCTGAAAGTATCGGGTCGAACTGTAAGATTATAGTTAGATCGCCTAATGCGTTTAAAAGATTACTTTTTGCTCCTGGTGAACTGGGTCTTGCAAGGGCTTTTATTTCGGGAGATTTAGACTTAGAAGGTAGTATATTTGATCTTGTAGATCTTAGAAAAGCAATAGCTGACGACTATGGGAAGGTAAATCTAAATTTTAACTTAAAAGTTAAATTTGAAATTCTTAAATCATTAATACACTTAAAGGCAGTGGGACTACCACCAAAACCTCCTTCAATCGAAATTAAACCCATTAGCAGAATTGGTAAATCCCCTCATTCCAAATTGCGAGATAAAGAAGATATTTCCTATCACTACGACGTCTCAAACGAATTTTATAGAACATTTTTAGGACCTACGATGGTTTATTCTTGTGGTTATTTTGGTAATGACTATAACCGAAAATTGGAACCGACTTTAGAACAGGCACAGTTGGATAAATGTGATCTTGTATGCAGAAAACTTCAACTTAAAGACGGCCAGAGACTTTTAGATATTGGATGCGGATGGGGAACTCTTTTAATATATGCTGCTAAAAAATATAATATTAGAGGAGTTGGGGTAACTCTTTCAAAACAACAGTTCGAATACGCCACATTAAAGATAAAAGAGTTAAATTTAGATGACAGAATAGAAGTAAGGCTACAAGATTATAGAGACATAAAAAATGAAGTTTTTGATGCTATATGTTCAATTGGAATGGCAGAACATGTTGGCAAAGCAGAATTACAACAGTATTTTAAAAAGGTTTACTCGTTGTTAACAGACCAGGGAAGATTTTTAAATCATGCCATCTCCCGCCCGAAAGACGACGGCAGAAAAAGCGGAACTACGGGCAGAAATTCATTCATAAACAGGTATGTCTTCCCAGATGGTGAACTCGAAGAGGTCGGATATCTTATAAATACAATGCAAAACTCAAACTTTGAAGTTCGAGATGTTGAATCTTTAAGAGAACATTACGCCAAGACATTGAAATGCTGGATAAGCAATCTGGAAAAAAATATGGATGAAGCCGTTAAGCTGGTAGGAGAACAAAGATATAGAGTGTGGAGGCTTTATATGGCTGGATCGTCGGTAACTTTCAGTGATAATAACGTCTCCATACACCAAGTTCTGGGAGTGAAGACCTCCAAATCTGGAAGTGCTAACATCCCCTTAAGCAGACTTAAGTGGATTTTCGACTTAACCAAGAAGACTCCAGAATTAAGCGACATTGAACCAGACAAATAGATTTAATTTATATTTAGATTTAATTTATATAATTAAAATTTATAAATAAGTTAAGAAAGTTGTCCTTAAAAAAAGCGGCTTGAACATGAATACCTCAGATATAAAATGCAACTACAAAAAGATTGTTGCAAGTAAATCATCTATTGGATGCACACTTACAACTGCGCCAGTATCGCTTTGGTTAAATTAAAGGAGTTTGAAGCTAGCACCCGATTAGTTTAATATTACTATCTTGTTCTAAGTTGGCTATAAATATATAGCCTTTTGCACAAAAGATCTCGTTTTTTGTCAGTCTAAACGTAGGTGAATTTTATATTCCAACTTATTTGGTTGATAAATACACAAAAAGAACTGCTACTTTTAAACTCAATCCATTATTAAACCAAATGCTCCAAAACATCCAAACATTGCTCTAACGCTAAAAGAGCCTGTTAAACTTTTAAATTATCTATCAAACAACCAAATGTGTATTTAATCCAGTGAAATCGAATAATGAATTTGGAAAAATGAGACAGATCTGGAATGTGATAGCAACTGCCATTTTGATACTTTTTGTAGGATATGTGGCCTTTATACTTCCAAACAGTCAGGCACTAGCGGTTGGCGATTCTAATCTTGACAGCCTCATAATCACCAATCCATATCCAAGTCTTTCACCTGAAGCCCCCGCACAGTTAACTTCTATAGTAAATGCCATAAAAGCGGTTGAAAAGCCCATGGTTTCTGGGCCAATCAATGTAGCAGCCGAAGGATGGGAAAATATATCAAATGGTAGTAAACTTCTCGTGTATTTGATGGCGTTATCTATAGACTTACCCAATCCGCAAGCACAGGCTAACGGCGAGGTATTGGGAGCTTGTAATTCATTTGGCGGTGGCTCTAGTTCAAGTCCTCTGGATATTGCGGGAATCCCTTTTTCGGCAGAAACTACATGCACTTCAAATACAAATCCATCATTGACTCTCGAAGGTATATCTTTTGTTCGAGGCAATGTTTTAGTGGCGTTAGACTTTTTTAATCCATCTAATCTTCAGTCACCATCTCCAGAACAAGTGGCAAACTCCCAATTTTCACTCATTCCCTCAGGTGGTGTCCCCATTTCTTCAGGTTCTTCATTCACCATAGTTTTAATTATTATCATCATAATTGTCTTACTAGCAGTACTTATATTTGTCACATTCTACCTTAGGCATCAAAAATTAAGTCGATTAAATTATTCGCCACCTTCATTAGGTTATCCTCAAACTGGTTACGGATACGGACAACCGTCTTATTACTCGCAGCAGTCAATGCCTATGCAACAAAACCCGTATCAATACCCTATGTACGGACGAGCACAACCAACAACAGACCCGTTATCTGCGCCAATTAACTCAGTACAGACCAATTGGAATTCGCCGGCAAATACTTATCCAGGTTCACCAATTGTCTCACAACCAGCAACTGAGGTAGGTTGGCATGTTGTAGAGGGCAATCCACATAAGCAAAGATATTTTGACGGGAACCAATGGACATCGACAATTATCTGGAATGGACAAGACTGGGTTAACGAACCTCCGAATTCCACCTATTCTGGGCTATGAGTTGGCATTTATATTTGGATCGTTTTTTCACTCCTATTTGAAGTTTAAAGTAGCATCATCGTTTCGAACCAGCAGACTATTTTGCAATAGACTTCCGAATCCAAGTAATTTTAATAAATTACTATGAACAATTAAAATTCAAAAATCACAATATAACAGTTACAATTAGAGAAGAGAAGAGAAAAGTTAACTGAAATCTTAAAATCCACTGTCGTCGTCTCCAAAAAAACCTCACCTTACCTATATAACAAAATCACAAGATCTGCTACCGATCGAGATCTAATGTTAAATCCCAATAGAAAGTAAAATGCGTTATCTTAATATGAGGCTTAAAAGGAAAGTCCTTTCAGCAAAGATTATAAAACAAAAATTCCTTCGGTTTCTAATATTTTTCCCAGGACTGAATTCGACGGAACCCCTCAACTGACTTCATGTATTCATAAGCCCAACACTTAATTTTAGAGTTGGTAGTTACAAGCGCTCTGCAAAACAAGCCGGAATTTACACCTTCTGCTTCATCCAAATAATTGAGTGCTTCATTTAACTTAGACTTGTCGATATAAACTACGAATCCGTTTATAGTTTCTGTGATATCGTCACTAAATACGGCTGCTGGCCAATCAGAACCAGAATCGTATAAAATTCCACGAACGCTTGCTTCTACAATATTTTCTTTGTCTATATATGGTTCTAAAACACTGAACCTAAACTTACCGGGTTTTAGTGTTCCATAGACAAAAAGTGCGTTGGTTGTCTCGTTATCATCAGTTATTTCCATAAATATATCTTAATTGAATTATTAAAATATAAAAAAATTAAAAAAGGTTAGTTATTTAGAATAATTAAGTCAGAAATCTCAAATTTTAAGTAACAATCTGGCTGCTCATCTATCATTTCTGTTTCAAAACTTTTCAATTTAACTTTAATAGTTCTATTATTTCCAATATCGAAATAACCGTATTTTTCCAAGTTTGCAGTTTTGAAGTAGGAGGTAAGTTTAGCTTTAATTTTTACGGAACTCTCATCGGCTTTATCTGAAGTAGCTATATCTTTTCCATAATAAAGATTGGAAATTACTTCTATCTTGGTCGGATGAACCGACCACAGTACCTTACCTAACGAACTCGCACCTGTTATCGAAACTTCAACATTATCTGAAATTTGTAGCTTGTTGTTTACTAAATTTGATTCCACAAAAGTTTCATAACCACAAATATGAGCTACTAACATATCTCTTGGGGCATCTGCTATAGAGTCAAAAGTATCTAGCTGTACAATGTTTAACTTTTCTACTACCCCTATGAGTTGGGTTAACCTTAAACCTTCATTGATATCGTGGGTTACAAATATTCCAACTGCATCTACGAACGATAATATTTTAATCAATTCTTGAATTAGAATATTTTTAGTCAATACGTCCAAGTTCGCAAATGGTTCATCAAATAAAACCACGTCTGGACTTTTAGACAAAGCACGATAAATACCCAAGCGTTGTTTTTCTCCGCCAGATAAGACATCAGTTTTTGTGTTCAATATCTTGTCTAGACCTAAAGTTTTAAGAAGATAGATATCTTTTTCTCTCATCTTTGGAGAACAGAGTTTCACCTCATAATAAACAGTTTTATTAGAAATAACCGGAGAACTCTGAGCTACGTATCCAATCTTTATCGGATTTAAGCTAGTTGGTTTTGACTTTTCAGTTTTTAAATTAATAAGTTTTTTACTTGATCTTCTAAACGATTTTTTATCAAAATTTAGATCCTCTTTCAGGATTTTCTTTAGTAAAGTTGTTTTGCCAGCTCCGGTGGGACCTACCAAAGTAACATATTTAAACTTTAGTAAATGATCATGAATATTCAAATTCGTCACAATACTAAGGCAACGTTCAAGAGTTTCTCTAGCTTTGATAGAAATTTCACCTGTTTTCTCGGAGTAACTTTTAGCTTGAAGTTCCTGACCTTGCAGGTTGTTTTCAAGTTTTGAAATGTCAACTTTAATAAAGGGTTTTGTAAAAAGCTGTGAAAACAGAAAATAAACTGTTACGGCGATCAAACCAAAAACTATTGAAACGGTTATCGCAGAGTTAATCTGATTCATTCCGGTAGAAGAAAACCTTACATACAATAGAACTGGTAACGAATATGGGTGATAGGAGATAAGAATTGTGGCTCCGAACTCACCAAAAGCACGCAACCAAGTTAGTATGATGCCCCCAGTCCAGATCTGTTTTGTTGACGGCAACACGACCTTTGTCAACATTTTAAATCTAGTTAAACCGACCGTCTTATAGACATTAAGCAGATCCTCATTAACACTTAAAAATGCGCTTCTGGTTGCTATTGCAGAAAACGGAGTAGCTACAAAAATTTGAGCCAACACTATTCCAATAAACGATTCAGTAAAAGAGATATTTACATGAGAACCTAAAACACCGTAAGGTCCTATAATCTTTAGTAACAACAAACCAGATACTAGCGGTGGAAACCCAATCGGCAATACCGTTAAAAAAAAGATAAACTTGCTAAATACCTGATGTTTAGCATTGACCAAAAGATATACCAAGGGAACAATTGTTAAAAAAGTTACAAAAGTT
>JAJYVQ010000205.1 GCA_021791915.1 Actinomycetes bacterium
TCTAACGCTCCATTAGGTCCGTCCACGACGAAATCGGCCGTTTCCAATAACTCCTGAGGGGTTTCATTTCCTCTAACCCCAACAGATACCGTTACTTTATCTTTGGTATCCTTTAGAAGCTTAAATACCTCCAAGTCAACCAAATCGTCGCCAAGATAGCATCCTCCGTCGGACTCTCTCAAAAAGTTACCGACTATAAAACTTTTATTTACAAAAACTGATGGTATGATTTCAAAACATTTTTTAGCGTCCATTTCATACAAATTGGGATTTAGCGAAATTATTTTGCGGACTAAAGCCTGAATTTCTCCTTTTTTATCTTCACAATTTCTGTAATGTACTGCTACTGACAGGATTTTGTCTTCAACAAAAACAGAATCTTCCAGCTCGGATCTCAAATGCAAATAAACTGATCTTATTAAATCTTTTAATTCCTCTTTTTCAAGCAGTAATTCGTTTCCGTACAAACCACAAACATTCAGATTTTTTACTCTAGGATCATCTTTATATTCAGTTTGTGAGATGAGTTCCAGTATAAAAGACGAAGGCCTTCCAGACAAAATACTAACTGACTTAAATTTCTGAGTTAGGCTCAGAAGGACTTCTACTGCCCCGTCTACAAAAACAGCCGTAGCTGGCGTGGTTACAATTTCAGACAGAGTACCATCAAAGTCACTAATTATAAACGCCGAACTTGCGATTTCCGTAATATCTATAGTCTTCAACTTATGGAACTAAGTTGTCGTAGTCGTCATTTTGGCTGTAAGATTCGGTCCCACTACAACCAAAATTTGTGCGGTTCCCAGAGAAGTAACGGGAAGAGAAGAAGCGGGCATGGGGGTAACTGACTTTGTAGTTAACCCTAAATCCGTCGCAATTGTATTGGCAGCCTGTTGTTGACCCTGAACATAAAAAACAGTTGAAGTACCAGCAGGTATGGCATTGGTCGGAGCTAATGTATTTGCTCCTTTGGATTTTAACATATTTGAAAAATATGCTGCTGCTCCATTGGTGTTTGTACCGTTGGCAACCAGCACAGTGACTCCAGACAATGACTCGGTAACCTGAATCGGTGGAATTACTGCAGTTGTTGTAGTGATCCCCGATGTACTGTGAACAGTTGTAGGAGTTGATGTGGTCCGGACTACGTTTTGGGAATAGGGGATTTGATAGTATTTTGTTGACAATAACAAAATCACTAGTATCACGAAGATCGCAAAGATAACTACACGACGTGCGGAAAATGAAGTCATCTGCGAATATCTTTTTTCAGGTATATTAAAATCTCTATTTGGTGGCATCTGTTTTGACTTAGTGTTAAATATCTAAAAGCATAACTAATAATCATTATAAGAAACTAGCTTTTAGATTCTCAATCATTAAAAATAACTCTATAACAAGATTTATACTATATTAAAGACATTTCAAGTATTTAGCCAATTATTTTCACTTAAGCAATAGGACTGGAACATTTCAAAGTCTATTTTATTTCTCCAGATCTAGTCAAAATATTATAGTCTGATGCGATGTTAGAAACATAACAAAACTATATCGTTAGATTTTCGCCGACAAAATATTAGTACAATATAGTTAGAGAATAATAATTAACTTGAGTGATAAAGATTTTGAATTTGAATAATCTGGAGTGATAAAATTACCAAATAGTCAAATTTGCTGAACAACTAAAGTCAATTGCTGGCGTGGCACAGTTGGTAGCGCAGGCGATTTGTAATCGTCAGGTCGTGGGTTCGAACCCCACCGCCAGCTCAAAAACTAAAAATTGCACATAAGAACGTTTCTATAAATTAGTTTCTCGATCAACAGAACAAAAACTCAAACATTAAAATAAATTCAGGTAAATTAATGGTTCTGCATGTTCGGCATAGGAGTTTTTATGGGTTACAAAATCTGTTTAAATTTAACAGTAGAAAGAATTACATATCAAAACGAATTATATCGACAAAGCAATTAAGTACTGTTTTAAATTTAAATTTAAATGCCATTCTAAAAATATAATGCAACCCAATTAAGTCTGTAACATGTTGAATTTTTCGATAATTGTAGGATCGGTTCATTCTGTGACAGCTTCAGATAGCGCAATATTTCTTGCGGCGTTTTTAGCATGTTTAGTAGAAATGGTCGAAGCTTTAACCATTGTAGTTGCAGTAGGGGCAACAACCACCTTTAAGATATCATTGACGGCGGCAGCATCTGCAGCTTTAACTCTTGGAATTTTAGTATTGGCAATCGGAGAGCCGATTATCCACTTCGTTCCTCTGAGAATTCTTCAGTTAGTAATTGGTGCATTCTTGCTCTATTTCGGATTCAAATGGCTAAAAAAAGCCATTCTTCGGGCAGCAGGTCTTAAAGCAAAGCACGATGAAGCAAAAATATACGAAGAAAGCGTACACAAGCTGTCTTCAATCGATCATGATACCGACAAATCACAAAAGCTTAAGTTTTTAAGGTTCTTAGATACTCCAATCAAAAGAGAAGGCTTTTATATGGCATTCAACGGAGTCTTTATAGAAGGATTAGAAGTTGTAATTATAGTAGTTTCTCTCAGCTCGGCAAATAAGTCTTTGGGGGTATCATCTTTAGGGGCATTGGCGGCTTTGTTTGTCGTTGGGATAGCAGGAATGATCTTTACTAAAGCACTGACCGAAGTTCCCGAAAACGCCTTGAAAATGATAGTCGGAATTATGCTTTTTTCATTTGGAACGTTTTATTTGGGAGAAGGAGTAAAGTTAAAATGGCCTGGTTCCGACTTGTTTTTATTAGCTCTGATAGGATCTTATGCTCTAATTACTTTAATTTCAGTTCTTTCAATTAAAAAATTTAAGCCTCGCCAAATTTGAATCGTTAAATATAACAAAATCTTACAAACCGTTACGTATAAGATTTTAATACTTGAAGCCTGATATCTTAATCATTAACCCTTTAACCTAAAGTTCCCCCAAGAATTTCGATACCCCTCTTCTAGCAGGACTTTTGTAAGATTTTTGGGGTGTTACTGCCTACATATACCCTAATCTATGTGAAACTCCAAGAAGTTTAAAAGCTTTAGCTTGAAGTTTAGTGGGTACGGTTATCATCGTAAATGGTTTACAATCTAAGTCTGTTAAGTTGAATTTGATTAGCAGTAATGGTTGAAAGATCCCTTAAGAGAGTTTTTAAAACTATGTACAGGATCTTTGTCAACGGTACGTTTAGTTTGTAGTTTTTTCACTAAATGTCCTGTAAATGTTCAAGTGCGCTTTCTGAACGTTTAGCAGGTACAACTGGGGAGCTACGAAGTTCTTCTGCTTTTTCTGTATCGTCATCTTTAAAAAGCATTGTTTTTAGTCGTTCGTTCATGTGCCAACTGACATAGATAGGAGAGCATTCTTAAAAATACGTGAGCTTTAACCCTGTTTTCTGTATGGTGGCGTATAGGGCGTATGTCTAAATCTGTATTAAAATTCCTAAACACTCTTTCTACATTGCTCAACGCTTTATAACCAGATACTACTTCAGCTGTTAAATGGTGATCGAACCGGCAAATCATTTCTTACCCGTGCTGTAGGAACTGTAGCTTTTGAAAAACAGTAGTCGGTTAGATACTTTAAACTGTCACATTTACAAAACAACTGGGCATTTCAAGATTAGACGGCAGCTATCATAACTTTTATTTAAAATTAAAAAACTACAATCTGGTCATAATCAACCATTTTGGTTT
>JAJYVQ010000028.1 GCA_021791915.1 Actinomycetes bacterium
TCATGGGAGCAGAATGGCGAAAAGAGATATAAGATCGAAATTATCGCCGACGAACTTGGTCCGTCATTGCGATGGGCCTCAGCACAAGTAACAAAAAATGAAAGAGAAGTGTCAGGAAGTTACGGGTCTTCTTCTGGAGTTCCCGCAAATGAGGATGCACCTCCTTCAGATTATGCAGTTAGTGAGGAGCCGTTTTAGTGGGAAGATCTAATAAAAGAGAAAAAGTAGTTACAAAGCGTCAATCTCGCGAGCTTAGTAGGAGGTTTAAACCAAAGCCTTGTCATTTTTGTATCGAGAAAATCGATTGGATTGACTATAAAGATGTAGGATTGCTAAGAAAATATGTAAGCGACCGGGGTAAGATTCGAGCAAGAAAAATTACCGGGACATGTGTTCAGCACCAACGTGAAATTTCAGTAGCGGTAAAAACTGCCAGAGAGCTGATACTACTACCGTATTCACAGCGAGATTTTATTATTGAAAGGTCTGGGCACCGAGGTTATGGAAGGAACTATAACTTCGAAGACGAGGCTACATTAGATGACGTAATGAAAAGTGAGCAGTATATAAAGTCACAGGAGTCACGACAGTTTAAAAGCTCACAGTTTAAAGAGTCCGATAGCAACAGAAGCTCTCACAAAGATGCTTCAGCTATAGGTGAAGTAGATAACGGTGATTATGATGAAGATTTATCGTTTAATCCTGAAAGCGATGTTGAATTCACTGAAGAAGTGATGGAAGATAATGACTCTGAATTTGACGGTATAACATCAGAAGAAGTTAATGTTTCTGCAGAAGTATCGGCAACTGTAGATCAAACAGTAAATACAGAAGAGAGTAAAGATCCAGAAACTGAAGGTTCAGATTGAAACCGAAGAAAAGTTAGCTAATTAACACTGGACATAATTAACACTGGACATAATCAAAAAGGAAGTTTAGCGTAATGAAAGTTTTGCTTAAAGAAAATGTAAAAGGTATAGGAAACAGGGGCGATGTCGTCGATGTCAAGGACGGGTTTGCGCGAAATATGCTGTTACCTAACAACAAGGCACTTATCGCCAGTAAAAAAATGGAGCTGCAAGCAGAACAGATGAGGAAAGCTCAAGCAACCAAGAATAAAAAAATTGCCGATTTTGTGGAGGCAAGTTTTAACGCTCTAAACAGTAGCAATATTACAATATCTGCTAAAGCAGGGACTAACGAAAAGCTGTTCGGGTCAGTAACCGTTAATGAAATAGCAGTTGCAATTGGGTCTCAACTTAATATCGAAGTAGATAAAAAGCAGGTTCAGGAAGTAGAACACATTAAAACCCTTGGGGACCATAAGGTTTTGGTAAAGCTTGATAGCTCTCATCTAGCAGAAATAAATGTAAGCGTCATAAATGACGGCGGAACATCAAAATAATTTTTTTGATGCCAAATGAAGCTGTGAATATCTAAAAGTCCTAATAGATAGGTAGTTTCAAATATTAACTAACAACTTTTTCATCTAAAACATAACATTATTCACAAGTTTTTTAAGTTATAAACAACTTATAAACAAACACTTAGGTGTAATAATAGTTATATGGTTCAATATTTTGACGTTCAAAAGCGGTCGAATCCTTTGAGCAGCAATGCGCTTGGTCAAAAGATTAGTGGTAGCAGGATTCCCCCTCACAGTATCGAAGCTGAAGAAGCTCTGCTCGGTGCTATGTTAATTTCAAAAGATGCAATAGCAGATGCGGTTGAGACTGTTTCTGAAAGTGATTTCTACAAACCATCACACGGTACGATTTTTGCTACGATTACAAAACTGTATTCACAAGGTCAGGAGTCCGATCCCGTAACGGTAGCTGAAGAGTTAAAAAGGATGGATTTGTTGGAATCAGTCGGTGGTGCTTCGGTTCTGGTTCGGGTTCAAGCAAATACTCCCGCAGTGTCATCTGCTGTACAGTATGCAATAATAATTAAAGAGTATTCGATGTTAAGGAAGCTAATTGGTGCAGCTTCAGAAATTATGGAAATTGGATACTCAGCGCCGACAGATGTTGAAGAAGCTTTGGACAATGCCGAAGCTTTAATATTTTCAGTCGTGGAGCACAAAGGTAAAGACACCTTAAAGTGGCTCTATGATCTACTTGGGTCTTCATTGGAGAGACTTGAGATGTTGGCTGAAAGAGGAGAACATATTACTGGTGTGCCGACAGGATATACAGACTTGGATTCGTGTTTGTCTGGTTTACAACCTTCAAACCTAATAATTGTAGGAGCGCGCCCTGCGATGGGTAAAACTGCATTTTCACTCGGGCTGTGTGCAAATGCGGGTTGTATGGCAAATAAGCCCGTACTTCTTTTTTCTTTAGAGATGTCACATATGGAGATCGCCCAAAGAATGCTTGGCTCAGAAGCACTAGTTGATGCATCGCGACTAAGGAATGGTCAAGTTCACGAAAACGACTGGAAAAAGCTGGGAGATGCTGTAGGTAGATTAGGAGAAGCTCCGATTTATATTGACGACAGTCCCAACGTTACTTTAATGGATATAAGAGCTAAAGCTAGAAGGCTTGCAGCCAAGATAGATTTGGGCGTAATTGTAATTGATTACCTTCAGCTTATGTCTGGAAGGAGATCAGCCGAAAATAGACAGGTTGAAGTATCCGAAATATCAAGAGGTCTTAAAATTTTGGCACGTGAACTAAACGTTCCAGTAGTAGCACTTTCCCAGCTTTCTAGAACGCTAGAGCAGCGGGCAGATAAACGACCGATCTTAGCGGATTTAAGGGAGTCGGGATCCTTGGAGCAAGATGCTGATGTAGTTTTATTTTTATATCGTGAAGAGATGTATCATCCTGATACTCAAGACAAGGGTTCAGCTGAAGTAATTGTTGCCAAGCACAGGAACGGTCCCACTAAGACAGTTAGACTAGTATTTCGACCTCAGTATGCCCGATTTGACAATGCGATAAAATTTGATACGGAATCTAATTATTAAAATAAATAAAACATTTATCACACTGTGCGTATTAATATCGCTTTGTGTGCTTTGTCTTGTCTTACACACTCCATCAAAGACAATTGCATCAAACATAAATTCACCAAACATATCTCAATTATCTTTTAAGGCCAACTTATTTGATAAGACAATGAGTTTGGTTTCATTTGATACCATAAGTTTGGGAGAAATTGTTTTACCTTCTGCGTTGAAAGATATGACAGAATCCGACTCTTCAACGTTAAACGGCTTTGTTTCTTCCGATGGTGGATTTATAAATGGTTTACCACAATTTGTTCAATCTATTTCTTCGCCTATTGAAGTATATGTACGAACATGGGTCAGCTCGGCGGTCACTAATGAAATTGCGATCGAGGCGATCGAAACCTCATCTTATAATGGGGCTTTAAATGCATTTAAATTAGCTAAAAAGTCTTTGACTAAGTTTAAAGGAAGTGTAAAAACACTAAATACAGTTTCTTTACCCGACATTCCAGATTCAGTTGCAATGACCTTACGGGGTGACGAATCTGGAGTTTCGATAACGGCGCTGCAATCAATATTTGTTTCTCGAAATATTATTTTTGCAGTTCGAATGGACTTTAGTCAGGTTAAATATTCTTTTAATCAGCTGGTTCAGCTTTCTGAAAACCAGTATCAACGAGCCCAGCAGTTAGTTACTTTGCCACCTAAGGGTATATCGACCGTCGAATATTTATTGGGTACTTCTTTAGTATTGTTTCTAATTTTGATAATCATATTTAGTTTTCATCTTAAAAATCACAGACAGAGAAAGCAAAAACAGAAACAGCTCAATAGAAATATAAGTATATTGGAGAGTTTCGGACAATCAGGCGAATTAAATTTGTTTGCGTGACTCTTTGATTTAGAATATAACCATGGCAAAAAAGTTGTCAATTGGGATGTTATTAACGGTGGGAGTATTTCTTCTGAGTTTGAGTAACTTAACAGTAGTGGTGATAAATAAAGCTTTAGCTGCAACTACCACTAGCTCAACGGCTACTACCGTCGGAAATAGTTCTCAAACTTCAGTTGCTCAGAGCCAAAATTATGCAGGTTTACCAGTAAATCTTTCGGATGCGATTTTGAACGCTCAATCTAAGGCCGTAACGTCGTTAAACATGGCAATTGAGCCTTCGCCTCAAGTAACCGGCTATATGCCCCAATCACAAGCCACAAGTGTTTTAGGGGGGAGTTTTCCTGCATTGAACAGCTCTTATTCGCAGTTTCCCTCAAGTACTGCTATATATCAGAGATCTTGGACCACTGGAGGACCAAGTCCGTCTTTTGCAGTTATAATAGGCGTAGAGGTTGGAAATGATTCTCTGGCAAGCGAACTGCTAAGTCAAATAAACGGACAAAACCCCGTAGGAGGTAAGGCAGTTACCCAATCTCCTTTTATCGTAGATTTTATACCGGGGGCTTTTGGATTCCATCAGAAAGTAAATGAATCTTCTTCAGTTAGTTTTGATACCTGGATTATTACGTTTGCGAATTCGAATGTAGTTTTTGAAGTCTATTTAATTTCTCCACAGGCAGAATTTACACAAAACCAAATAGGAACCCTTGCTCAGGCCCAATATCAAAATTCGGTAGCTGTCATTCCAGTAGTAACGGTACCTTCAACAACTTTAAGTACTGTTTCGCCGTCCACAGTTCCACAGTCTGCTGCTGGCAGTTCTTCAACATTTAACTACTTGATAATTTTAATTCCCATACTGTTGGTGTTACTTGGGGCAGGCGGTTATTTTTTCAAACTTAAGATGGATCACCGTGCTAGAAAAAAACTTTGGGAATCTAGAGGTTTAGCTCATGCTAAACAGATTCAAGATGAACTCACCCAACAGTTAAAAGATTTAGATTCAAAAGACAGTACCAAAAGTACTTAAACTGATATTTAGCCTAAACAAATACTTATTAAATTAACTTGTTTTGAGGAATTGTTATAACGTCTAATTTAATTGAACACCGAAATTTTGTGGAACGTAGTTTAGTGGAATGCTCTGGAGTCTGCTGCCCGAAGTCTTCCAGCTAGTGCTTGAAGTAACTTCTTGGTTAAAGCAGGCCTTTCGTCGATCAATCCAAAAAATTCTCTTTGAGAAAGTACGAGTAGAATCATTTCACTATTTGCTTTAACTGTTGCCGATCTCGGTTTACGGTCCAAAAGGGCTAATTCGCCGAAGAACTGTCCAGGTCCGAGTTTATTTACCTTCTTACCAGCCCTGATTACAGAAGCAGTACCTTCTAAGATAATAAAAAACTCCTGTCCGACACTTCCTTCCTGACAGAGTACTCTATCTGGTTCAACTTTAAGTTCTGTAAAAGATTTCCTGATTTGAACTAACTCTGATTTGGAAAAAGTAGAAAACAACCAGATGTCCGATAAGTCTAATTTTGAATTTGTTACCATACTTAAAGAGTACAACAATTTTTCTTATTTGTAAACTAAAATAGCCAATTAATTTTCAAATTGGCTATTTTAGGTATAAATTAACGGAGCTAATTTTATGATTATTTTAGTTTATATATATATCTACTGTACGCTATAAGGCATCGGACCCTCTCTCGGATGTTCTTATCCTAACCATTTCATCGACGGGTACGGACCATACTTTTCCATCACCAATTTTACCTGTTTTAGCCGAATCTACAATTGTTTCTATTACTCTGTCAACCGTTGAATCGTCTACAACAAGTTCAATTCTGATTTTAGGAACTAGATCAATTGAATATTCTGCTCCCCGATAGACTTCGGTATGGCCCCCTTGCCTTCCAAAACCCTGGGCTTCAGTTATAGTGAGGCCTTGTATTCCTATCTGCTTTAAGGCATCTTTGACATCGTCTAACTTAAAAGGCTTTATAACCGCTGTAACCAGTTTCATTTAAAACTCCAATCTATGTTTTGCTTTAACAATATTAACTTAATTTATGTTGATTAATCATCTTCAGAGCCGTTACTGGTAAAACTTAGAGCCGATATTTTTTCAGCAAAAGTTTCCTGTGGGTAGGCTTCTTCGTCGTGCATTGCAAGGTCACCAACTGTTAACACTTCGTCACTTTCCTTTAGTCCCCTACAGACTACTTTAACAATCTGCAGAAGAATATAAGTCATAATCGCCGTAAAGACAATTACCCAAATTGCTGCCCTTAGTTGTTCCCAGAGCTGATGAAAACCTCCACCATAAAACAGTCCAGTAACAAAGGAGCTACCCTGTCCAGCATAGTTTTTTCCTTTAATGCCGTATTCAATCATGTTAGGGTCAGCAAACAAGCCTACCAAAAGACCTCCCGTTAAGCCTGCGATACCGTGAGTAAATATTACTCCCATCGCATCATCGACTTTAGAGAAAGGACGAACTTTAGGAAGATAGTTCCAAGCGAACCACACAATAGTGGATGCGATTATACCAATTAGTATAGCTCCTAGTCCGTTAACCCAACCTGCTGCTGGAGTAATTGCAACCAGTCCGCAAATCATACCGTTAATAGCGCCCAAAAATGTAGGTTTCTTTTGTTTTGAGCCAAGCATGTCGAATACTAACCAAGTCATAAGTGCGGCAGCAGTTGCAAGATTTGTATTTAATACTGCAGCTGCAGCATCTACTCCTGCATAAAACGGATCTCCACCATTAAACCCGTTCCAACCCAACCACAGAATTCCAGCTCCGACTGCAACCATCGGCAAGTTGTTCGGTACTCCATGAACTCGGTCTTTTGTGAGTCGCGGTCCGATTACCCATGCGGCGACAAAACCCGCAACGCCTGCAGAAAGATGAATGACATAACCTCCAGAGTAGTCGACTGCACCTTCTGAGGCAAAGTATCCGCCACCCCACAGTAGAAAGGCATTAATCGCATAGACGAATGTACACCATAGCGGTACAAAAAGTAGCCACGCTTTAAACTTCATTCTTCCTAAAACCGAACCTAGAAATAAAAGTGGGGTTATTGCTGCAAATACTACTTGAAAGTATGCAAATGTAGCTGTTGGAAAATGAAATGGTATCACAGATTGTGCCCCTGAAACTGTCTGCTGCATTTCAGCGGCAGATCCAGTAATGGGATGAGGCATTGAAACCATGTCCTTAAAAAAGTGTGAAATACCAGTTCCTCCACCACCACCGATCGGATGAGTGCCGAATCCCATGTTGAAAGCCCAAAGGATCCAAACCAGAAGAACTAGTGAAAATCCGGTAAAAGCCATTAGCATGGTGTTGACAACCCACTTTTTTTGAACAAGCCCTCCATAGAGAACCGCAAGCCCCGGAAGGCTCATGAGTCCAACTAATGTTGCAGCGGTCAGCTGCCAGGTGTTGTCACCCGGAACTAACCAACTGGGATACGGTATATTTGTAGCCGCTATCAAGTTTTCTCCTCTCAGGTTATTTAATGAAGTAAAAATATAATGAAGTAAAAATATTTATTACTTAATTAAATACTTGCAGGCAATTGTTTCCAAATGGTCACAGAAATGTTTCAGTTTTGTTAATTAATTGAAATTTAAGGTTTTGCGAAGTGTTTAAATTTGTTTTCGAAATCGTCGGTTAATGGCAATGAATTCAACTATCACTTTTAGTAGCTAATGTAATTAATTGAGAGCTATATTACTGAATAGGTATAACTATCTCAACTTATTTACAAATGACTAGTTGACAATTGTTCTTTTATAAATAAAGTATTAAAAAATGTTGTCGTTAAAAATCAGACCGGGTTAAATTAAAAAACACTTGACAAATTAAAAATGGGAGAAAGTAGATTTAGACTCCACTTAAGTTAAATCACAATTAGTTAAACACAGTGTTAATTTTGGCATAAGAGTTAATTGCGGGATATGGGTTAACTTAAGTTATTAAAAAGATTGAAATTAAGCAACGATCAGGCAGTTTTCATTGATCAAGTTGCCGTAAGTTCTCCTGCAATAAATTCCACTAATTAGCAGATGCTTGAGCAGCAACTTCGGCAGCCCGTCTTTGAATCTCATCTGGATCTCCCAAATAGTTGAAGTTTAAGAGATTTAAGCTGTCATCAAAATTGTACACACGTGGAATTCCAGTTGGTAAGTCAAATTCTACGATCTGTTCGTCGGTAAGATTTTCAAGCGTTTTAATTAAAGCTCTTAGTGAATTTCCGTGAGCTACAACTAGAACGGTTCCATATTTATATAAATCGGCCGTTATAGTGTCTTGCCAATAAGGCATCAGTCTAAAGAGCACGTCTTTGAGACATTCTGTTGCTGGCAAAACAGATTTGGGTAAAAACTTGTATCTAGGATCGTTAGTAGGATGCTCTGGACTTGAGAGATCAACTGGCTCTGGCGGTATATCATAACTTCGTCGCCATATTTTTACTTGCTCTTGTCCGAACTTTTGAGCGGTTTCAGCTTTATTTAAACCCTGCAGAGCACCATAGTGCCTTTCGTTTAATCTCCAGGTTCTATCGGTTGGAATATAAGAAAGATTTAACTCTTCAAGTACAATGTTGGCTGTCTTAATCGCACGTAGTAAATATGATGTGTGCAGTTTTACAGGTACATAACCAGCGTTTTTTATTTCTTCAGCAGCTAACTTTGCTTCTTTGATGCCAGTATCGGTTAAGTCTACATCATGCCATCCGGTAAATCTGTTTTCCTTATTCCAACTACTTTGTCCATGTCTCAGAATTATTAAATTTGGCATTTCATCCTTCCTTTGAAAAGTCGACTGTTCCTAAAATACCTAAATAAGTTAGCTTTTGTGTATCACTCTGTTTGATACTCGTTATGACCCTAATTAAGTACAATCTTGGTTTGACCAAACAACTAATCTAATCAAACATGTCGATAACTAATCAAGAATATTTTGAGGATATCTTGTACGAATCTAACTCACGATATTAATTATAAGCCATTAAATTACACACTTTTAAAATATACTTTAGAAGTCATTTTCAAAAAAAGCTACTGGGATTAAAAAAAGTTGATATAACATGACTAAAGATTGTTATAATATACTCATATAAGTAAATTACTAAGGTTAACTTAAGAAAGGAACAAATTAACAATGGCAAAGGCAGTAGGAATTGATTTAGGTACAACTAACTCAGTAGTAAGCGTTTTAGAAGGTGGAGAGCCTGTAGTTATCCCTAACGCAGAAGGTTTTAGAACCACCCCAAGTGTGGTTGGATTCTCAAAGTCAGGAGAAGTGTTAGTTGGTGAACTTGCAAAAAGGCAAGTAATTACTAACCCCGACAGAACGATAAGGTCCGTTAAAAGACATATGGGCACTGATTGGAAGATAGACATTGATGGTAAGAAGTATTCCGCACAGGAGATTTCCGCAAGAATATTAATGAAATTAAAAGCTGATGCTGAAGCTTATTTGGGTGATACCGTAAATCAAGCGGTCATCACTGTACCCGCTTATTTTGACGATGCTCAAAGAACAGCTACCAAAGAGGCTGGTCAAATTGCGGGATTGGAAGTTTTAAGGATCGTAAATGAACCAACTGCAGCAGCTTTGGCTTATGGGTTGGACAAGGAAAATACGGAACAAACAGTTCTGGTGTTTGACTTAGGTGGTGGTACGTTTGATGTGTCGGTCTTAGAAATTGGCGACGGCGTATTTGAAGTTAAGTCAACTTCAGGTAACACTCATTTGGGTGGGGACGATTGGGACCAGAGGGTAATCGATTGGATTATTAAGTCCTTTAAGGACTCGGATGGAGTGGATTTAGCTCAAGACAAAATGGCATTGCAGAGGCTAAAAGAAGCCGCTGAAAAAGCAAAGATAGAACTTTCGCAGGTGCAAGAAACAAACATTAATCTTCCGTATGTAACTGCAACGGATTCTGGTCCCAAGCATCTTGACTTAAAGCTTACTAGAGCCAAATTTCAGGAACTGACTCAGGATTTGACTGACAAGTGCAAGGAGCCGTTTGAACAGGCGATAAAAGATGCGAACTTATCTATGTCAGATATTAATCATGTGGTTTTGGTCGGAGGTTCGACGAGAATGCCCGCTATCCAGGATCTTGTCAAGTCACTTACTGGAAAGGAGCCGCACAAAGGAGTAAATCCCGACGAAGTAGTTGCAGTAGGAGCAGCAGTTCAAGCAGGAGTACTAAAAGGCGAAGTGAAAGATATTCTACTTTTGGATGTTACGCCTCTTTCATTAGGCGTCGAAACCAAAGGTGGGGTAATGACAAAGTTGATAGAAAAAAATACAACTATACCGACTAAGAAATCCGAAGTCTTTACAACAGCAGAAGACGGACAGTCAGCAGTCGACATCCACGTTTTACAGGGCGAAAGAGAGATGGCAATGTATAACAAGTCTTTGGGTAAATTTCAGCTTACCGGTATTGCTACAGCTCCACGAGGCGTACCTCAAATAGAAGTGACCTTTGATATCGACGCAAATGGCATAGTACACGTCTCCGCTAAAGATAAAGCAACAGGTAAAGAGCAGTCGATGACGATTACTGGTCAATCCTCTTTGCCCAAAGAAGATATCGACCGGATGATAAAAGATGCTGAGGCTCATGCTGCCGAGGATAAGAAACGAAGAGAAGAAGCTGAAATAAGAAATAATTTAGACTCTTTGATCTATCAAACTGAAAAGCTCTTAAAAGAACAGGGCGACAAGGTATCAGAAGACGACAAGAAAAGTATCCAGTCTGATCTTGACTCTGCAAAACAGGCAGTTGCTGGTGATGATATAGAAAAAATCAAAGACGCTCTTGACAAGCTTTCAAAATCTTCGCAGGAGTTTGGAGCAAAACTTTATCAGGCAGCTTCAAGTCAAACTGATGGAGGGGTCTCTTCGTCAGAATCGGATCAACAGGCCTCTAATAACGCATCAGACGATGTAGTAGATGCCGAGGTAGTAGAAGAAGGTGATCAATGACAGAACCAATTCTAAATGGCCACTCTAATGAAGGAGATCAGAAAAATTTAAATCCCCTGGAAGAGAGTGAAGAAAGCAAGATTGAGTTTCAAAAAGATCAAAATAATAGTGGGCAAGAAGAAAAAGTAAGTGATTCTGCGACTAATTCAGTTGTAAACGAAACCGATCCACCTGAAGTAAACGAATCTGAAATTTTAAACTTAAAATCCGGCGAAGAGGTCTTTTCGGATGCAGAATCAATTGATGAGGCGTTAGAAGAGATAGTGGAAAGCTCTGGAATCGAAGCTGAATTAAACGAGTTAAAGGATTCATATTTGAGGCTTAAAGCTGATTTTGAAAATTTTAAAAAACGTACTGCTAAACAAGAGTCTGAATTGATTCAAAGAGCCAACAACTCACTAATAGAAAAACTCCTTCCAGCTTTGGATGTCTATGACTTGGCTTTAGCTCATTTGGATAGTAACGACCCGCAAGCAAATTTCGAAGGGTTAAGAAAGGCATTTGAAATTTTAATTCAGGTATTAACAGACGGAGGTTTGGAAAAAATAGACAAAGTAGGTGAGAAGTTCAGTCCGGAGTTACACGAAGCCGTGAGCCACGTCAAAAGTGAAGATTCACAGACACACGAAGAGTCTGTTAAAGAGGTTTATCGCGCTGGATATATGTTTAAGGGGAGGGTTATACGACCCGCAACAGTGATTGTTGAAAGTTAATTGTAAGAAAGAAGGTGTGCTCTAGTATATATGGCAGCTGAAAACGAGTGGTTTGAAACAGACTATTACAAGGTGTTGGGAGTTAGTGAGAAAGCTTCCGACAAGGAGATAACCCGTGCTTATCGCAAGCTGGCCAAAGAGTTGCACCCCGACGTAAAATCTGGATCGGAAGAAGAGTTTAAGAAAGTTTCAAAAGCCTACGATGTTTTAGGTGACCCTCAGAAAAAAAAAGAGTATGACGAGATAAGAAAACTTGGCCCCCGACCTAGTGTTAATCCAGGAAACTTTAACGGTAACTTTCGTGTTGACGATCTTTCGGACGTCTTTTCTGGTCTGTTTAACCGTTCTTCGACCACTTCACAGTCAGGAGGTTTTGGCAAAAGAAGGGGTCAGGATGTTGAAACTACCTTTAAGATGTCTTTTGAAGATGCCATTAGAGGAGGTACGCATGTGCTTTCGGTAGTATTTCCAGTGACGTGTCACGAATGCTTGGGGTCAGGATCCAAAAAAGGTTCAAGCCCCAAGATCTGTGACAAATGTTCTGGAACTGGATATCTACAAAAAGACGGTGGTCTGTTTTCACTGAACAAAACATGTCCTAAATGTGGAGGAAAAGGTACGATAATAGTTGATCCCTGTCCAGTTTGTTCTGGAACTGGTAGAGAGTTTAGACCTCAAAATATCACGGTTAAGTTCGCTCCCGGCTCATCTTCGACACAGAGAGTCAGAGTGAGGGCCAAAGGGCTACCGGGAGCAAACGGTGGTCCGAATGGAGACTTATATGTAACTTTGTCGGTAGAGCCCCATCCGTTATTTCAAAGAAAAGGACAAGATATAAATTTGAATGTACCAGTTTCAATCGACGAAGCCATCTTAGGTACAACGATATCGGTACCAGATGTGGAAGGGAAGAAGATTAGTATCAAAATTCCACCGAACTGTCCTAATGGAAGGACTTTTAGGATTAAAGGAAAAGGGGTAACCTCTAAAAATAAAACTGGAGACTTATTAGTAACAGTGGAAGTTGTTATTCCAAAAACTTTAAACGAAGCTCAGAAAAAGGCTATTGAAGATTTTAAAAATAATAGTACCGAAAAACAGTCGGTACGCGAAAGTTTGGAACGTTATATAAAGATAACTCAGGAGGCAAACTAATGACAAAATTAACCGGAGATCTGTTTGATGCCAGTGAGGGTTCAAGTCAGTCTAGGGCCGTTTACGTGATATCGGTGGCAGCTGAGTTGGCTGGATTGCATCCCCAGACTCTTAGAATTTATGAGCGACGCGGACTTATTGAGCCCCAAAGAACACAAGGGGGAAATCGTCGGTATTCTCAAAACGATATTTTGACGATGAAGAGAATCCAGGATTTAATGAACGAAGGTTTGAACATTGAAGGAGTCAGAAAAGTAATGGAGCTTGAAGCACAAATCGAACTGCTAAAAGCTGAAATAAATAACATGCTCAGCTATCAAAACGAAATTGTGAAAGAAATTCACAAGCTTTATAAAAATGAGATCGTTCCTATGTCGTGGTGGCAAAAAAGCTTTATAAATCCAAAAGCTGGTAAAAATAATAGTTAAGAGCAGTTGTAAATGGTTCGTAATAGAGCAGATGAAAATCGAGCGGTGCGAAGTTAAAAGGAGGTAGAAGATGGCGTTAGATCCTAGAAAATTTACTTTGAAGATGCAAGATGCCATAGCGAGCGCTACAGATTTGGGTAGGAGCGAACACAATGTGGAGCTGACCCCCGAGCACTTTTTGTTAGCTGCACTGTCACAAGTAGATGGAATAGGCGTTTCGATTTTACATTCTTTAAATCAGGACGTAAATTCGGTTAGAAACTCACTTTTAGACAAGATTTCTAAACTGCCCAAGGCGTTCGGTTCCGAAGATATCAAGATTGGCAGAGAGCTTAGCGTTGCTTTAAGCGAAGCAGAATCGTTGCGGGAGACGATGGGAGATGATTATTTGTCAGTGGATCATATGCTGATAGTTTTAGCTGACAAGTTTAATTCCACTAAAGAGGCTGTTATGGAAGCAGTCAGACAGATTAGGGGATCAAGAAAGATAAACAATGCCGACCCAGAGGCAACTTTTAAGGCTTTGGAAAAGTTTGGAAGAGATCTAACTTCTTTGGCAAGATCTCATAAGTTAGATCCCGTTATAGGTCGTGATGAAGAGATCAGACGAATAATTCAGGTTCTGTCGAGAAGAACTAAAAATAACCCAGTTCTAATAGGAGAACCTGGCGTAGGAAAAACTGCAATAGTAGAAGGGCTTGCTATGCGGATAGTTGAAGGCGATGTACCGGAATCTTTAAAAAACAAGACCGTAGTAGCTTTGGACTTGGGGTCTATGGTAGCTGGAGCTAAATATCGCGGTGAGTTTGAAGAAAGATTAAAAGCAGTATTAACGGAAATTAAAGAGTCTGAGGGTCAAATTGTAACTTTTATCGACGAACTGCATACCATAGTGGGCGCAGGTGCTGCCGAAGGGGCGATGGACGCAGGAAATATGATTAAGCCAATGTTGGCGCGAGGAGAACTGAAGTTAATTGGGGCAACAACTTTAGACGAGTATAAAAAATACATTGAAAAAGACGCTGCATTGGAGAGGAGGTTTCAGCAGGTTTATGTGGGCTCGCCGAGCGTTACAGACACAATTGCGATCTTAAGGGGGCTGAAAGAAAAGTATGAGGTCCACCATGGAGTGCGTATTCAAGATTCAGCGTTAGTGGCCGCTGCGGTTTTGTCTGACCGATATATAACAGGAAGATTTCAACCAGACAAAGCAATCGACTTAGTTGATGAGGCAGCATCGAAATTGAGAATTGAAATAGACTCGATGCCTACCGAAATTGATGTAGTAGATCGTAAAATGAGGCAGTTGGAAGTTGAAAAAGTTGCTTTGGAAAAAGAAACTGATCAGGTCTCTAAAGAAAGGCTAGAAAAGTTGCGTGAAGAGCTTGCAAACTTAAAGGAGACTTACAATACTCTTTCGGCAAAATGGCAATTGGAGAAGGACCAAATAGTAAAAATTAGGTCATTTAAGGAAACCGCAGAGCAAAAAAGATCAGAAGCAGAAAGATTTGAGCGGATCGGTGATCTCGAAAGAGCCTCGCAAATTCGATATGGGGAGCTCCCCGCACTAGAAAGACAAATTGAAACGGCATCTGACGAATTAGCAAAAATTCAGTTGGAAGGTGCCATGTTAAAAGAAGAAGTAGACGCAGAAGATGTTGCCGAGATTGTAAGCAAGTGGACAGGAATTCCAGTATCGAGGTTGGTTGAAGGCGAAGTAGAAAAACTTATCCGAATGGAATCGGTATTACACGAAAGAGTTGTGGGACAAGATGAAGCAGTAAGTGCAGTAGCAAACGCAATAAGGCGTTCAAGAGCTGGACTTTCTGATGCGAACAGACCTATTGGATCGTTTTTGTTTTTAGGACCGACTGGAGTTGGCAAAACTGAGTTAGCAAAGTCATTGGCCGAATTTTTATTTGATGACGAAAGAGCTATGATTCGAATTGATATGTCAGAATACTCCGAGAAACATTCGGTTGCAAGGCTTTTGGGAGCACCTCCAGGTTACGTTGGATATGAACAAGGTGGACAACTGTCTGAAGCTGTAAGACGTCGCCCCTATTCTGTTATCTTGTTCGATGAAATCGAAAAAGCAAACTCCGACATTTTTGATACTTTCTTGCAAATCTTAGACGATGGACGGCTCACCGACGGTCAGGGTAGAACAGTTAATTTTGCAAATACGGTTATCATTATGACTTCGAATTTAGCCGAATCACCTGCTGAGTTCTTTAAACCCGAATTTTTAAACCGGATCGATGAAATCGTCAGATTCAAACCTCTTGAGAGGAAAGATATGACAAAAATCGTAAATATACAGTTAAACGAGTTAAGAGCAAAACTTGAGGCCAAAAGAGTAAAATTAGATTTTACCGACAAGGCGGTGGAAAAATTGGCAGATTTGGGGTACGATTCTTTGTACGGAGCAAGACCGCTTAAAAGAGTAATACAGAAGACTATTGGAGATACTTTAGCTATTGAATTACTTCAAGGTACCGTCAAGGAAAATTCGGTAGTTACGGTTGACTTGGACAACGAAGATAAGTTTGTATTTAACTCACATTGAATTGATGTAGTTAGATAATTTCGTTAAGGTTGTATTTGTTTATTCGTTTGTCATAAAAACCTTGTTTTGGTTAGGATACTAAAATGAGGATTAACGTATGTGCTTTAAATTCTCAATATTAAGTTGGCTATACAAGCGACCTCACTAGTGGTAGATAATAAATAGTTGCTTCCCTTTGTTTTGGTAACAGTTGACGGTGGCAACGACTATTGGAACCCGCACGAAAATGACAATCCCATGGCAATAGTAGTAAATGAACTTATACCACTTTGTCAAAGTACGTCTTTGGGAGTTCTGCCGTATAAGATCGGTTTAATTGGGATTTCTATGGGAGGTTATGGAGATATTTTAATTGCAGAATAATTTCCTAAATTAATTACTGCAGTGGCAGTTATTAGTCCTGCTATTTGGCTGAACTACGATCAAGCAAAAACGGCAAATTCAACTGCCTTTGCTTCCTTAAAGGATTTTAATGAAGACAATGTGGTAGTTCATAAAGCGGCTTTAAAGTCAATTCCGATTCGAATAGCTTGCAGTGATAACGATCCCTTTTATCCAAATGTCCTATCATGTGTAAATGCACTTCCTTCGAGCTCTAATGTTTATTTTGGGAACGGTTGTCATACTGATGAATTCTTTGCGTCATAAGATCCTCTTTCCCTAAAATTTTTGTCGGATCGGTTACATTAAATTTTACAAAAGCAGTGCTGGTCGTAGTTAAAATGTTCAAATCTAACTGCGGTTAAAGCAAAGTAAATTAACTTTAGAAATTCTTGCTTTAGAATCCTTAAATATAGAGAATTTAGATTTAAATGTTACGAACTACTGAAGTCTTAGGCTAACAGCTATTAAGTCAATAGCATTTAATCTCTTAGGTTATTTAATCCGATAAACTTAGAATCATGAGTAAGATAAAAAAGAAAATAATTGCAGCATCGGGGATAGTCACGACCGTTGTTGCTGTGTACTGGTTTGCTTTGAGACCCCGAAGGAAGAAGTAGCTTGTTAAACTTCGATAGATATAAAGGAATTTTAAATTATGACTGAATTTTTGACAGATATTTCGACACTTCGAGACCGTGCCCGAAAAAAAATGTTACAGGGTCCAATAACTGAAACATACGGTGCTGATTTAGAAAGAGTAATTCAAGTTTTAAATGAAGTACTTGCAACCGAGCTTGTTTGTGTATTGAGATATAAACGTCACTACTATATGGCAGAAGGAATTAACTCATCTCCTATTGCTGCAGAGTTTTTACAGCATGCCACTGAAGAACAAGGTCATGCAGATCTAGTTGCCCAACGAATCGTACAACTTCAGGGTGAACCAGATTTTAATCCAGCAACTTTAGTGGCTAGAAGTCACGCAGAATATGTCGAAGGTAGGACTTTAGTAGAAATGATTGAAGAAGACTTGATTGCAGAGCGAGTTGCAATATCTTCTTATCAAGAGATAGTTAGATGGCTTGGAACTGGAGATCCTACCAGTAGAAGAATGATCGAAGATATCTTAGCAATGGAAGAAGAACATGCCGATGATTTGCTGACCTTGTTAAAAGAGATAAAACCTTAAAGTTTTTTAGAAAGACTTTCATTAATTGTGGAAGAAGATTTAAAGACCTTAGAGATTAAGACAAAGATTGGTATGCTTTCAGTTGTCTTTGATTCTAAGCGCATCTATAAGGTTGTTTTTGGTGGATTTGATGATATAAACTCTCATCATGTCAGAGCTACACGAAAAAATACAGAATCGATTTTAAAAGATTCTGTTTATTTGCAAACCGACATTAGCTCATTTGTTGCTAATTTAAAAAAATTTACCGAAGGAAACTTTAGTTCACTAAAAAGTTATAGACCCAAAATTTTAAATAACTCATTTTTTACTGGTACACTTAATCAAATAAATTCAATTCCTTTTGGGAAAACTGCTAGTTATAAGCAAATAGCGACGAAATTAAACAGCCCAAAAGCCTCTAGAGCAGTTGGCACATGTTGCAGCAAAAATCCTCTGCCCTTTATTATTCCATGCCATAGAGTCATCAAGTCGAACGGACAACTTGGAAACTATGCTTTTGGAGAAGATTTAAAACGCAGACTTATAGACTATGAGAGATTGCAGGCTTCTTAAATAAATAAAAATTGTATTTTAAAAACTATTTAACAACTTCGTTGGTTGAAAATGCTTTATTTAAGTATAGATAGGTTTTACCAACAAAAATAGTTACGGCAGCCGCAATTGCCATAATAAAATTTACACTCCAAGCCAAATCTGCTGAGAAGTTAGCGTCCAAAAATCCAAATATGATAGGTCCCAATACAGCTCCGAAATATACACCGGTTTGAGTTACGCCCGTGGCTCTGTGAGCGACTTCTGGAAATCTCCTTACTACAGCCAAGTTGGTCAAACCAGGCCAGCCCCACCCCAGAAGCGCAGCCAAAAAAGACCCAACTGAAATTGTAACAATATTGTGGGTCAGAAAAAAAAGATATCCGACAGAGCCAACTGCCAACATTATGATGACCCAGTTTAAGACATTTGGAAATTTATTATTTTGTTTTTTATCTGCGAAGTTTCCAAACACTACTCTGATAATGAGGTTAGTAACTGAACTTGCTGCGAAGACATAACCGATTACTTTTGGATTAAAACCAGCTTTTACAGTTTCTGACACAAAAAAAGCACCGTAAGTATTTGCCGTAGCTGAACCTAATGCGAATCCAAATGTAAGCATTATCAATGCCCCTCTATGGTGCCGTAGTTCACTCTTTGAGTCTTTATCAGCTTTAATGCTTGAATTAACTGGATACGAAATGCGACTGTTCTTATGAATGTTTGCAACTATAAAACTTATGCAGATTAATCCCATAAAAAATGCAATTAAATAAGAGTATTGCCATCCGACAGTGAGAGCTATTAAGGGAAGTGCAAGTCCTCCTAATAGCGTGGAGGCAGGAGTCGCGCTTTGTTTTACGCCAAAAGCTAGACCTTGTCTTGTTTTAACTATTTCATCTGATAAAAATGCATTTGTGGCAGGCTGAATAATGCCTGCGGCAATTCCACAAATAGATAGCCAGATCAAAAACAACATAAAGTTGTAAGCAAAAATAGCTATTAGTAAAGTTCCAACAGAGCTTACTGACAGCCCGTATAACATAACTATCAATGGGCTCCTGTTGTCTGCTAATGATTTTAAAGTAAACGATGAAAGTCCAGCAAACAAAAAGTAGGTTGCGACCAGTTCTCCAAGATTCGCAGAAGTTAGCCCAAGATGTTTTTCAATTTCTGGACCTAAAGCTCCTGTTAAAAAAACTGGTAAGGTTCCAATCGTGGCAGTAAAAATCGCCAACAGTAAGTTTTTGAGGTTTGAGTGTTTCAAGTTTCCGATATTAAATTCTAGTTTGAGACAAACCAACTTATTTCACTTGAAATGCAACTTAACTTAGAATTGTTTTTGAAGATCACTGTTTTGGTATTGGTAATAGAATGTGGATAAATCAGAATGTGGATAAATCAGTGCATCTACACATTATTTGGATATAACTTGGTTAATTTAGCTAAAATTCAATATAGTTAAAATAACAGTTGTTATTAATTTTGATTCTTTAAATTACTGTTGAACAAACAACTTAGGAGGAACAGATGACATCTTTAATAGATCCGAAGACTACAGTTGATCAAAGAAAACAGCCAACACTTTTGGAGCAGTTGCATCCAGACCTTAACGAAGCCTCAATCGAAGAGGTTCATAATGCGGTCGAACTGTCGAGGAAGTGTTATTTGGATTGGTCCAAACTGTCAGTTAGGCAAAGAATTTCTTATTTACGCAAAGTTAGAAAGGAGTTGGCTAATTCAATAGACGAGATAATTGATGTAATCGTTGCAGACACTGGGAAGATACCCGTAGAGGCGTTAGTAAACGAACTCCTTGTTACTTTGGAGCTCATTAAATGGTATGAAAATAATGCTGAAAGAGTCTTAGGGAACGAAAGAGTGTCTACAGGAATGGTGATGGCACACAAAAAAGCCGAAATCAGGTATGAACCTATCGGAGTAGTGGGCATCATTTCCCCTTGGAACTATCCGTTAACACTATCGATGGGACCTATTATGGCCGCACTGTTTGCAGGAAATACAGTTGTTTTGAAACCTTCAGAAATTACGCCTCATGTTGGTATAAAAGTCGGTGAAATATTTAACAGAGTTGGGAAAAAACACGGTAACTTTGAAAATTTAGTTCAGGTCATAGTGGGTTCAGGGCAAGTAGGAGAGACTCTCGTAAAATCTAAAGTAGATAAGATCGCTTTTACTGGTTCAGTTAAGACCGGAAAAAGAGTAATGTCTGTGGCAGCAGAGACACTAACTCCAGTTGTATTGGAATTAGGTGGTAAAGATCCTATGGTCGTATTAGATGACGCAAATGTAGATCGTGCTGCATCAGGTGCTGTTTGGGGAGCCTTTACCAACTCGGGTCAGACCTGTATGGCAGTAGAGCGAGTTTACGTACAGGATAAGATATACGACAAGTTTGTAGAAAAAGTCGTAGACCTTACCTCTAAACTACGTCAGGGAGCTGGTCTAGACAAAGACTTGGGG
>JAJYVQ010000029.1 GCA_021791915.1 Actinomycetes bacterium
GATCGACGCTACAGGAAATTAAAACATGAATGAAAGTATTGATGGCAGTAACTTTGCTGCAACTAAAGTAGAAAACAGCTCTGCTATTTTACTCATAGCCTGTGTAGCACAATTTATGGTTGTTCTTGACATCTCGGTCATAAACGTAGCACTTCCAACGATTCAGCGTTCTTTGCACTTTTCAAATGCAAACCTGCAATGGACAATAAATGCATATACAATTGCCTTTGCTGGGTTTCTGTTACTTGGAGGAAGGGCTGCGGATATTTTTGGAAGGAAAAAAATATTTTTGCTGGGTTTAGGAATGTTCACTACCGCATCTTTGCTTGGAGGTTTTTCCCAAAACCAAAGCGAACTTATTGTTGCCAGAAGTTTTCAGGGTCTGGGAGGAGCTGTCTTATCGCCTGCAACACTTACGATAATAATTACCACATTTAGATCTAATGCAGCTAAGACCAAAGCTTTGGGAATCTGGGGGGCGGTTGCTGCAGCTGGTGGTGCAGCTGGAGCTTTAGTAGGGGGAGTCTTAACAGATTTAGTATCCTGGCGATGGATATTGTTCATAAATGTACCGATCGGAATTGTGTGTTTTTTAGCTGCATCAGTTTTTGTATCTGAATACAGAAATACCAGTGCCTCAAGAAAATTAGACATATTTGGGTCAATTTTGATAACGTCTGGTCTTTCCTTGGGTATCTATTCGATCGTAAATACCGACACCGTTTCTTGGACATCTCCAGTAACAGTAGGGCTTCTAGCGGTTTCTATTGCAATAATTGTCGGGTTTGTAATTTACGAAATTAAATTTGCGATATCACCTATCATTCCATTTTCAATGTTCAAGATAAGGTCACTTTCTTTATCCAACTTATGTATGCTTACCATGAGCGCTTCAGCATTTTCAATGTGGTATTTTTTGACTCTATACATGCAAGATATTCTCCACTTTTCGCCCCTTAAAACTGGATTTGCATTTCTTCCTCAAACTATCATGATATCAGTCGGTGCCATTTTGTCGGGAAGACTTATTCCAAAAATCGGATATAAAGTTTTTCTGTTAACAGGACCCATATTAGCTCTAATCGGATTTATGTGGCTGTCTAGCGTCAACACTCATTCGACATATATGTCAGTCATATTGGTTCCGAGCATGCTTATCACTTTAGGTATCGGATTTACCTTTGCGCCAGCGGCGGCAGCGGCAACTGACGGAGTTCCGAAAGAACTTGCCGGATTTGCATCTGGGGTACTAAATTCTTCTAGGCAGATAGGCGGTGCAATCGGATTGGCGGCTTTAGTTACAGTATCGTTAGACATATCGAAACTTACTGGATCTAATACCAATTTCACAGTTCATCAAGTTGCCGCAATTATTCACGGTTGGTCCATTGCGTATATAATTGCAGGCTTTATTGCCATTTCTGCTCTCTTATTTGCAATTGGACTTCCCAAACACAAAAAAGAAAAATACCTAATTAGCGACGACACAAACGATGCAGGTAAAAATGATCTAGATTTTCTAGTTGTCTTGGAATAAGTTTAGCTGATATCACTAATTCAAGCTAAATTTTAGCAAACGGTATAACCTAATCTTAGACAGACAAATTAAAAAATAAACTCTGGAGTAAAAAAGTATAAAAGTTATACATCAAATTAATCCGCAACTTAGTTAGATATGCAACTTTATAAAATAACTAACGGGACAAATTTACTGTCTTAACTCATTCTCTGGAACCTGCTGAAATTCGTCCATCATTTGTGCCATAAACATTTTGATTACTTCATCGGCTTCTTGGGTCATACCGCCCGCAACACCACCGTAAATAGCACCGGATAAGGGAGCATCGTCTTTATGGGCTTTTGCGTAGTCGACAGCCTGAGCTAAGTCAATTGCAAATGACTCAGCCACACCGGGTTTAGTCTGCGGTCTAGTTACAGCCATGTGTATTGCATTAGGATACTGCTGTCCATTAAATCTCCATCCTAGCTGCTTCATAAAATCGTTTACGTGATAGATATCGAACTCGTCTGAAGTAAAGCTAAATAAAAAACTTGGACTCCCCAATATGCGTAGCTCATCATAACTTTCAACAGTTTTTTTCATCATTTCAGCCGTATCAAAAATCTCCTTTGCATATTTTCTGTATCCTGCTGATCCTAGTTTTACCATTGACGCCCAAGTAGCCGCAATTAAACCAGCAGATCTAGAACCTTCCATACCGGGAGAACAGTATTTGCCACCCGACCAACCAGTCAGATAGAAATATTGAGAGTTCCTCAAATTCTTATCCCTAAAGCATAATACTGACGTGCCTTTGAGTGCATACCCGTATTTGTGAGTATCTGCTGATATTGAAGTCACTCCTGGAACTCTAAAGTCAAAGGTTTCAATTTCATAACCTAGATCTTTGGCAAAAGGAAGAATAAACCCTCCCAAGCAGCCGTCTACGTGAAGACCGATGTTGTGTTGTAATGCTATGTCGGAAAGTTCATTTATAGGATCGATTGTTCCATATCCGTAGTTACACGCCGAACCGATAATAGCCACTGTATTGTCATCAATATTTTGTCTAATCCAGTCAGTATCAGCTTTAAATTCCACAGGATCTACTGGAGCTATCTTAATTTCAACATCAAACAGATGGCAAGCCTTGTCGAAAGCTGGATGTGCAGTTTCAGGCTTTATAATATTGGGATTCTTAATTCCAAGGTTGTTTCTGGCATGCTCTCTGTAAGCCAATATTGCATGCATTATAGAGCCAGTTCCCCCTGTAGTGATTAGTCCTGCAGGTTCACTGCCTTTAACCTCCTGAGCATTAAACAGGTTTAAAGTCATTGAAATAATTTCCGCTTCAAACTTAGTGACCCCTGGGCACATATCACGCTGTAACGCATTTACATGAGCAAATAAACTAAATGCCTTATTTAAAAAATCATAATGCTCATGATCTCCACAATACATCGTTCCGGAACACTTGCCAGTTTCCCAAAAAGCGTCCTCATGTTTGGCTATGTCATTTAGCGTTTCAATAACCTCTGTCGGATCAAGCCCATTCTCGGGCAACTTAAAATTTATAGGGTATTTATCTGAATAAGGAAAAGTAGTCACATAAACATATTAACTTAATTACATTTTGCTGATTTAAACCTTTTAGCGGTTACAGATAAATTAAACCACTACCAAAGTTCGAATCAACTGGCGCAGTTTTTTCTTTACCTACTAATTGTCCAATATATTTATAATAAAACTTAACGAGTTTCTATTTGGACACTATACTTCTTCGGCATGTTGTTTACCTAGACTATTTTCAAAATATTTTGTAAATTGTTTCACATTTTTTAACTGTGAACCTTTTAACCGCATCAGCTTAAGGTCGATCTGACCGTAAGATACTATTTAGACAACAGGTCTTTGGCTATATGAGTCATTTGAATTTCATCAGTACCTGCATATATCTGAAATACTTTTGCATCTCTTGCCAACTGTTCTACTCTGAACTCTGACATATATCCATTCCCCCCTAAAAGTTGAACCGCTTCTAAAGCTACTTCAGTTGCCGCTTGTGCAGAATAAAGCTTCATGGCGGAAGCTTCTGCGAGTGTTAACGAATCTCCCTGTTCCTGCATCTCAATATGCCTAAATACTAAATTCTGAACATTAAGCCTTGCTACTTCCATTTTCGCCAGTTTCATCTGCACCAGCTGAAATTCAGATATGGGCTTACCCCACAACTTCCGTTCTTTGGCATAATCAACTGAGATTCGAAGGCACTCTTCAATTACCCCTAGTGACATTGCGGCAACTCCAGAGCGTTCCGTGACAAAGTTATCTTTGGCGCTCTGCCTACCGCCTCCACCTTTTTCTTCTTCGCTCCCAGATAACAGCCTATCTTTACCAACTCTAACGTCAGTCAAAAATAGTTCCCCCGTGGGAGATGAATGCAAACCCATCTTCCTGAAAGGTTTTGACTGTTCAAGCCCAGGCATACCTTTGTCCAATATAAAAGTCAAAACTTTTCGTTGCCTCATTGGCGTATCCGAACCATCGTCCAACTTTGCGTAAAAAATTATCGTATCTGCATACGGACCGTTTGTGATAAACGTCTTATTTCCGTTTAAAACATATTCATCTCCGTCACGTTTGGCAGTTGAAAGCATACCCCCTAAAGCATCGGATCCTGAATTTGGCTCGGTAATAGCCCATGCACCAACTTTCTTAAATGTTAACAAATCCAACCCCCACTTTTCTTTTTGCTCTATCGTGCCTCTTGACATTATGGTACCTGCTGCCAAACCAAGACTTACCCCCATTGCAGTAACAATCCCAGGGCAAACCTTACAAATCTCAATTATCGGGATTAATGTCATAGCTGCAGCACCACCGTCTCCCTTTTTGGCTTCAATTACTTCGGAAGAATCCTCTTTCAGTTCTCCAGAAAGAATTTTTTTATCTCGCTCAATTCTTCTTTTAAACCTATCTTCTGCCATCGAATCCATTCCGAAAGTCTTCACAAGCTTTCGAATAATGTCATAAGGTGTCAAATCACCGTGTTCTAATTCATCTCTTACGGGAATTATTTCAGTGGCTACAAATTTTGCCACCGCATCTTTTATCATTAACTGATCATCTGACCATTTATGCATCATTGCCTCCAATAAATATTTTTACCATCTCTATAGTAAATACAATTTAGTAAAAAAGTCCAATTTGGTAAAAAATCCGCACTCAAAATAACTTCATAACAACTCTTTAAATTGATCAGATGTTAAATTAATCAGATGTTAAATTAATCAGGTTGTAATTAATTTATTGTTGAAATCACTATTCTATACTGAGACAACAACTGAATTAAGTTGCAACTAATGACCAACGTTATTGCAAGGCTAAGGATATTTTATCTATCCATGACTTAAGCAGCATAAAATCAACAATTAACGCTTCGGAATCAATTTTGGAAAAATATTTGTCTGTTATTTTTGGTAATATATATAAGAATTTATCGATTTAAATTTAAATATACACTCAACCCGAAAGGAATTCATGAATCCCAACGATTTCAAAGTTGCCGATCTCTCACTAGCTGAATTTGGAAGAAAAGAAATTATACTAGCCGAACACGAAATGCCTGGCCTAATGGCCATGAGAAAAGAGTATGGGAACTCTAAGCCACTAAGCGGTGCCAAAATTACGGGATCCTTACACATGACGGTTCAAACTGCAGTTTTGATTGAAACCTTAGTTAGCTTGGGAGCAGAAGTAAGGTGGGCGAGCTGTAATATATTCTCAACTCAAGACCATGCCGCAGCAGCCGTCGTGGTAGGAGTCGAAGGTTCGCCAGAGTCCCCAAAGGGAGTACCAGTTTACGCATGGAAAGGCGAATCGTTAGAAGAGTATTGGTGGTGCACCCTAAAGGCACTTACATGGGATGGGGTAGGTCCAAATATGATTTTAGATGATGGCGGAGATGCTACATTGCTAATACATAAAGGCGTTGAATTTGAAAAAATGGGGTCAGTTCCTGAACCTACGGAAGATGATTCAGAAGAGTACAAAGTAATTTTGGCTTTACTTAAAGAATCTATAAACCAAGTTCCAATGAGATTTACCAATATCGCAAATGGAATTAAGGGAGTCACCGAGGAAACAACCACTGGCGTTCATAGGTTATACGAGATGGAACGCAATGGTGAACTTTTATTCCCCGCAATTAATGTAAACGACTCAGTAACAAAATCTAAATTTGACAACAAGTATGGATGCAGACATTCATTGATTGATGGAATCAACAGAGCTACCGATGTTTTAATAGGCGGAAAAGTAGCAGTAATCATGGGATTTGGAGATGTTGGAAAAGGGTGCGCTCAGTCTCTCAGTGGGCAGGGAGCACGGGTGGTTATAACTGAAATTGACCCGATTTGTGCTCTTCAAGCAGTTATGGAAGGTTACGAAGTCACTACCCTAGAAGATGTCCTTGGTCGCGGTGACATTTTTATTACAGCTACAGGAAACAAAAATATCATTACCGCAGATCATATGTCTAAAATGAAGCATCAAGCAATTGTAGGAAATATCGGCCACTTTGACAATGAAATCGATATGGATGGTCTAACTAAAGTACCAGGTATCAAAAAAGAAAATATTAAGCCTCAAGTAGACAAGTGGACATTTCCCGACGGTCACAGCATAATAGTACTTTCTGAAGGTCGATTGCTGAACCTAGGCAACGCTACTGGTCATCCAAGTTTTGTGATGTCCAATTCATTTACGAATCAAACTATGGCACAAATAGAGCTTTTTACAAATAACTCAGATTACTCCAATAAAGTTTATGTGCTCCCCAAGCATTTGGACGAAAAAGTCGCCCGCCTTCACCTTGACGCTTTAGGGGTAAAATTAACAAAATTAACTCAAGAACAAGCCGATTACATAGGAGTAGCAGTTGGAGGTCCATACAAGCCCGACTCCTACAGGTACTAAAAACACTCTAAAGTGAATATTGTCAAGATCTTTTAAGACAAGCAGACTTCAGTAAGCAGCTAATAGCTGAGAAGTGTTCGACATTCGACAGTTAATATTTGTATCTACTGAAAAGTAACTAGCAGCTTAAACTATTGTCAATCTTCAGCCACAACTAAATTCTTCCGCCAAGTGGATATTTTATATCCACTTGGCTATATTAAATTAAAGTCTTAACCTAAAATTATAGATGATGACAGTTAAAAAAAGTATTTCATACAATCTTTCGGACCTTTTAACTAAAATTAAAGTAAACGGAGGCAGGGTTACACAGGCAAAAAAACTAATCTTAGAGATATTTTTAAGTAACCCGGAACACGTAACCGCTGATGAAATATTTGACAACCTTGTGTTAGTTCTGCCTAAGCTGAACATATCCACGGTGTACCGAATCTTAGAAGAGTTGGAGAACAATCAAATCATTACACATACCCACTTCGGTCACGGACCTGCCTCGTTCGAGCTGAACTGCGATCTACACTCCCATATTATCTGTCAAATATGTAATACTACTCAATATCTCCCCTTCTCAATATTTGAAAATTTAGCTAATATTATTAATAAAAAGTACAGTTTTAGCTTGGACTTGTCCCACTTTGCAATTGTTGGGACTTGTAAAAACTGTATGCAACTTCAAAGTAACCAGTTACAGAATAAGTAAATAGAGAGTAAGTAAAAATAATTTAAATAGCTAAATACTTGCGTATTGGATGCTTAAAAGATATCTTTGTTTTCATTGTCAACACTATCTACCCAATCTTTGCAATGAGCATTCGCCCAATCTCGTGAAATTCTTAATGTAACCATTGATTTGAGTGACGGGTAGTTAAATACAGCGTATCCAATGTGCCCTGCCAACACAATTACAATTAGAATTGCAAACAATTTATGAGTAAAAGTTGCGCCAATTCTAAAACTTAGCGGCAGCAAAGTGTAGCTTTGCATCACAATTCCGGTCATAATCATAATAACTATCGATCCACACATAAACGCATAGTTTGCTTTTTGTCCACCGTTAAACTTGTTTAACCTCAGTTCAAAATCTTTTCCCCAACTTTTAAGCCACTTAAAATCATCCGTTGAAAAATGACCTAAATCCCTTAAATCTGACTTTAGAAATTTAGAATTTTTGTATTTGACAAAACCATATATAAGCGGAAACGGCAAAAGTAATCCAGAAAAAATGTGCACAATTCTAAGCGGTGTACGCCCACCGAAAAATACCATCAAACTTGGGATTTGCATTGCAACTATCGAACCTATACATATCAACATCAAAAATGCTGTCGACCAGTGCACAAAGCGCTCCGCCGAATCGAACCGAATCAAGGTTTTCGAATCTTCGGATTTCTTTTCAGTCAACCGGGGGGTCACTCCTTCCGTTGGATCTACCTATCCATGCATTAACTGCATATCCTAGGTTTTCCCAATACCCCGGGACCACAGTGGAAGAAAGCTCAATTGCACTCAACCATTTAATGGATTTATATCCATACATTGGTGCAACGTACAGTCTCACTGGACCACCGTGTTCTTCGGTAAGCGAAGTTCCTAACATTGAGTAAGCAACTATCACGTCTGCACGCATAGCCTGATTAATCGTCAAACTCTCTGTATACACACCATCAAAAGACCTAAATAAAACCGCCCTTGCCGAATTTTTTACTCCTGCGATATCCAAAATATCTTTTAGTCTGACACCAGTCCATTTGACATTAGGTACGCGCCAACCAGTAACACATTGAAAGTCCTTCGTCATATGAGTTGCTTTAAGTTTTAATAAGTCATCATAAGAAAGAGTTACAGGATTATTCACCAATCCACCCACGCTCAGCTTATAGGCGGATGTGGATTCAGTCGGAAAACCTGATACCGTATAGATTTCAAAGCCATTTGCCCCCGGTAATATATTAGAAAGCGGATTATTGGGAGACAGTTTAGAAAATAATCCGCTTAACTTATCGGAAATAGCTGACCCAAACGCAATTCCCAATATCCCAAGTACGCCAAAACCTAGAACTGCCCGACGGGTAACTGGCTTTCCCAGACTTTTGTTTGAAATAACGGCCACTATTTAATATTTTACAGTTAAATTTCGAATTTGACTGCACGCCACCATAAAACTAACGAAAATAATAGAAAGTACCTAATAGAAGACCGTTAGTAGAAAGTGATTAGTAGAAAGTGATTAGTAGAAAGTGATTAGTAGAAAGTGGTTAATAGAAAGTGATGGAGTGGGCCGCGCGAGTCTCGATCTCGCCACCTTAGGATTAAAAGTCCTCTGCTCTACCGGATGAGCTAGCGGCCCAAAAAAATAATAGTCGATTTTAATAAGCTAAAAGTTCAAAATTTGAAAAAAACATTATAACATTTCAGAATATATGGTCATAGTTTTAACTTACAGACACTACTTTTGTACATAAGTGCAGAACACTTCAATTATGCAAATAGAGCTTGGCAGTTCTAACGTTTTTTAACCACAAAACAATCCAATACAGATTCCTATTACTATCCAACCTAATTCGTAACTTGCCCGATGTCGCTGTTGAATTTGTAATCTACCTTAGAGTAAATAATTGATCCTGAACAGTTTTTTTCACTGATTAGAAAAATCTTACAACTTCAATCAATTAAGTTAAAGATAACTACGAGCTAAAATAATCTTTGAATAAATTTGCTGTCAACAGTAAAGAAGTTGTAATAATTTAATCTGACGCCAATCGATTGTGCCTTATAAGTTTTTAAAATGTTGAACTGAAATTAATTTTTTATTGACTAAAATTACATACACGTAACAACGACAAGCCAATCTTAAAAACTACCTTCTTGCTTTAATAAAATCTGTTGCAACTTTCCTTGTATTTTCATCGACTTCCATCACATCACTTAAACTGACCAATTCACTTATTTCACAATTGTCCATACAGTATCTTACAGTGTCAAATATAGTTAGCCATGGTATTTCCTCGTTTAAGAATGCAGATACCGCAACTTCATTTGCGGCGTTAACAACTGTTGGTAAGTTTTTACCAACAGATCCAGCTTCGTAAGCAAAATCCAGTGATTTAAAAATTTCCCGGTTGGGCGGTTCAAAAGTAAGCTCAGATGGAAAGCTAAAATCGATCTTCCCATAGGCGTTTAGGCTACGTTCGGGATAGTTAAGAGCATAAGCTATCGGCAAACACATCGTAGGGTTTGCCATCTGAGCGATCGTAGCACCGTCTTTGAAAGTTACCATCGAATGAACAATAGACTGCTTATGTATTACCACGTCAATTCTATTTACAGAAATATCAAACAAATATTTTGCTTCTATAATCTCCAAGGCTTTGTTCATCAGAGTAGAAGAGTCAATGGTAATTTTGGGGCCCATGACCCAAGTCGGATGTTTGAGTGCATCGTTCAGAGTTATATTTGCAAGATCAATATCAAGTATTTCCCGAAATGGACCGCCAGAACCAGTTAATATCAGCTTGTCAACAGAAGATGCCCGTTCGCTGTTTAAGCACTGAAAAATTGCCGAGTGTTCAGAATCTACCGGTACAATTTTTCCGGATGACTTAATCTTTATTCGCTCAACGACATCCCCACCTGCAACCAACGATTCTTTATTTGCTAGAGCCAATAACTTATTTGACTTCAAAGCGGTTAAAGTAACTGACAGACCTGCAAACCCTACGATTGCGTTTAAGACTAAATCTCCCAAGGTAGAAACTGCATCAATCGCCTCTTGACCACAAACCAGTTTGCACTTCTTCGGTAGATGTCCTTCTATGTTCTCCTTTAACGTTTCGTCAAATAGACATACATAATCTGGCAAAAATATTTCTGCCTGTGCTTTTAATAGATCCGTATTAGATTTTGCACCGATTGCGGTTACTTTAAAATTCTCACTATCGTCTTTAACTACTTCAAGAGCTTGCCGACCGATCGATCCGGTTGAACCAGCGATTGATATATTCTTCATTTCTTACAGCTTTTCATCAGTTGCAATTTTTTAGTCAACTGCTTATTTGATTGATTGCGAGTTTAAATAGTAGAATCTTAATCGAACAAGAATTGTAAATACTTACAGCTTTCACTTTTTAACTTAAATGCAACAGCTGTAGAAAAACATATGTTACGGGAAGACAAAGCAAAATTCCGTCGACCCTATCCAATATACCCCCATGACCCGGCAAGACCGAGCCAAAATCTTTTAATTTTAGATCGCGTTTTAACATTGATTCTATTAAATCACCCAATGGACTGAAAATTAATACCAAAACCGCAAGCACTAATGCGTGAGACAAACTCCATGGATAAAAATAAACACCTATGGGAAAAGCTATCAGCAAAGTAAATAGCGATCCGCCGACAAATCCCTCCCAAGTCTTATTAGGACTCAAATGCTTGGCAAACAGGTGATTTTTGCTGGATCCGAATTTGCGCCCAAAAATAAAAGCTCCAACATCATTAAATACCGCCATTATTAAAACTGCTGCCAAATATGCCACGCCGTGTTTATTTGGATAAGAGTTGGAAGATAAGATCAAACCTGCAAAGGAAGCAAAAAATCCTATCCAGACAAATCCCAAAAAAGTTACTCCTATATTGGCAACTGGTCTTTCCTTTTGTTTCTCATTTGAATCGGAAAATATGTACCAAGCAAATATTGTTGCTACTGTCAACCCCAAAATTGACAACAGAGACGGTGTTCCACGCAAATAAGCAGCCATAATGGCTGCAAACACCCCCAAAATAGCAACTATACCTGCAGGTCTGAAACCGACTTTTACGACTGCAGTAAAATATTCCAGACTAGCCAACATTGCCACAACTATCACCAAGATTAGTGCCAACACTGGACCACTATAAAAAGCCAAAGACGCTATACCAGCAACTAAAACTCCAGTAGCTATTCTAAGTCCTAAATTCGAATCACCGTTGGAATCCCCCATTGGTGCCTTGTGTCTCAAATTCGATTTAGGGATCCCTGCGGACGGTGCACTCGTCTTGGCGGTTGTTTTTACTTTAGATTTAGCCTGCATATTTTTTCGTCTGGAGATTCGATCCAACTGTTCTGAATCTACTCCCACAGCTCCACTACGTATTTTCGACTCATTAAAGTACGGCTCTTCTTTCCCATAAGGTTCAAATTCGGATCTTTTATTATATGACTGTGTTTCATCTTCAGTTTCATTTTCAGTTTTGTCGACTTGAGTTTCATTAATTTCCGATTCATCAGTTTCCGCTTCATTATGATCTTTTATTACCGGGACGTCTTCGGTAATAAAATCCAAATCCAAATCCTCGTCGCTGGCGTGTTCTGAGCGCCAAGATGCCGTTCTTGCAGTAACTTCTTCAAAACTAACATCCGCAGAATCGTCTACTAAAATAGCAGGAACCTGTCCAGTAGGAGGATCAGTCCAATGCTGATCTAACTCTCGATGAGAAAGTATTGGTCGTCCTTCAAGATCATCTACGATATCTCCCTGATCTGAACCGTCTTCATCAAACTTGGATTCAGAACTATGCAATATTTCAGAAGCTTTTTCCGCTCCTAGTATTCGTATTCCATCAAACTCAGAGCCCTCATCCAAACCTCCGTTGATTTCATTGTCATCAAACTCACTCATTTAAATTAACCAAGCTTAGATTTCCAACAACTCTTTTTCTTTAGAAGCAAGGTGTTTATCAATAACACTGACCTTTTCGTGGACTAATTGATCCAGTTCCTTCTCCGACCTAACAAGATCGTCTTTAGAGATATCACCTGACTTTTCTAAAGTCTCGACTTCGTGTCGGGCTGTTCTCCTCAAATTACGCAACGCTACCTTTGCGTCTTCTCCGACCTGTTTAATTATCTTTACCAGTTCTTTCCTGCGTTCTTCGTTTAACTGTGGAAAAACCAGTCGGATTACCTGACCGTCGTTATTGGGAGTAATTCCCAGATCCGAGTTTAAAATAGCCTTTTCAATTAGACCAATTGTATTTTTATCAAACGGAGTTACCACTAGCGTTCTCGCATCTGCAACATTAAAACTTGCCACCTTATTTAGAGATGTCATTGCACCATAATATTCTAATTCAACTCTGTCTAATAATGCAGGAGATGGCCTAGATGTTCTGATGGATGCCAGCTCCCTCTGGCAATGCTCAATTGCTTTGTCCATTCTCTCGGAAATTTCACTTACGGCTAAATCTACTAATTCGCTCATTTTATCAAAGTTCCAACTTCTTGACCGGCTAAAGCCATTTTAATATTCCCGGCGACCATTAGGTTAAATACGTATATCGGCAAGTTATTGTCTTTACAAAATGTTATCGCAGTTAAATCCATTACCTTTAAATCTTTCGATAATACGTCCGCAAACGAAATTTCATCAAATTTTGTCGCTTCTTTATTAATGCGGGGATCGGCACTATACACACCATCTACACCGGAATGAGTTCCCTTTAATAATACTTGTGCACCGATTTCTTTGGCGCGAAGTGCCGCCGGTGTGTCTGTTGTAAAATACGGATTTCCCATTCCCGCCGCAAATATAACTATCCTACCTTTTTCTAGGTGCCTTAGTGCTCGACGTCTAATATATGGTTCTGCTATTTCAGCCATTTGAATAGCACTGCAAACCCTGGTAGGTTGTCCATTTCTTTCGATTGCCTCCTGAAGTGCCAATGCGTTAATTACAGTTGCCAACATTCCCATGGTATCCGAAGTGGAACGCTCAATTCCAGCATATTGACCAGTTGCTCCTCTCCAAATGTTTCCCCCTCCCACTACAACAGCCAATTCAATCCCTAAAGAGTCTTTTGCTTCAACTAGTTCTTTTGCCAACCTGTCTACTATAATTGCGTCAATCGTCTCATCTGATGCACTGGAAGCAAGAGCTTCTCCGGACATCTTTAAGACCACTCGATTCCATCTTGGGCTTAGAGACATTGCGGACATTTTAAGACTATTGACCTATTACTATCTGAACAAACCTTTTAACTTCGGCCGATCCCAAAATATCTTTTATCGATTTCTTCTCATCTTTTACGTAGGGTTGTTCCATTAGACAGTTTTCCCTATAAAAGTCTTTCAGTCTACCTTCAATAATTTTAGGTATTACAGCTTCTGGTTTACCTTCATTTCTAGTTATATTCTCCAATGTCTGTTTTTCTTTAGATAGTATGTCTTCGGGAATATCATCTTTGTTCAAATAAGGAGGTCGAGTAAATGCAATATGAACCGCAATATCGTGAGCGAGCTCTTTATCTCCACCCAAAAGCTCCACAACTACTGCATTTACACAACGTCCAGACTGCATATGCATGTAAGTACCAGTTACCGAATTGTTATCTGCTTTAAGTTTATAAATTCTACCTATCGCAATATTTTCTTTTAATGTAATTTTGAGTTCGTTTAAACTTTCTTCAAGTTCAGTGACACTCTGTTCATTTTTTTGCAAGACAAGTTCAGCAACTCTGTTTGCAAAAGATGTGAACAGTTCTGATTTTGCCACAAAATCTGTTTCGCACTTGAGTTCTACAAGGACGGCAACATCAGTAGATTCAGCTAAAGCAACAGTACCTTCGCTATTTTCGCGATCAGATCTTTTTTCCGATTTTGCTATACCTTTTTCTCTCAGGTAAATTTTTGCTTTTTCAAAATCACCGTCACACTCCACAAGAGCATCTTTAGCGTCCATAATTCCCGCACCAGTTTCTTGACGCAACATTTGCACGTCTTTAGCAGTATAACCTGCCATCTCCACTCTCCTTCTTAAAATTAATCAACAAATCTAAAATAAATACTTAAAAAACTTTAAAAAATACGGTCGAATAGATCAGCGAGATCTTTAAACCGCCAAAGAATCTTCGGTATCAGTCAACTCTTCTGGATCTTTTATAATTGTTTTTGCTGCGATATATCTACCTTCTACAACTGCTTCTGCAATCAATGACGTAACTAATTTGACCGATCTTATAGCATCGTCATTTCCGGGAATCGGATAGTCAATTAAATCAGGATTGCAATTAGTATCTACAATTGAAACAATCTTGACTCCCAACTTTTTAGCTTCGGTAATCGCCAAATGTTCTCTTATTGTATCAACGACAAAAATAGCATCTGGAAGTCGCTTGAGATTTCTGAATCCGCCCAAATTCCGAGAAAGCTTATCCATCTCTCTCTGTATCTGCAATGCTTCTTTCTTGGGCATGCCTTCAAATTCCCCAGCTCTTTTTGCATTTTCAAATTCAATCAATTTGCTCGCGCGCTTTGAAATCGTTTGGAAATTGGTTAAAGTCCCTCCAAGCCACCTTTCGCTGATATAGGGCATTCCACAATACTGAGCATAAGACTTGACCGAATCTTTAGCCTGTCTTTTGGTCCCTACGAAAAGTACTATTCCAGAATCTGCGACCAAATCTCTGACGAAACCGTAAGCAACTTCAATCCCTTCAAGGGTTTGCTTTAGATCTATTAGATATATCCCGTTTCTTTCCCCAATTATAAATCTGCGCATCCTAGGATCCCACTTCCTAGTTTGATGACCAAAATGCAACCCCGCTTGCATCAAATCTTTCATAGTGACTAGTGCCACAATTCCTCCATTCCATCGGTTAAAATAACTTAAGATACAGCGCAATTTACTTGCGACCGCGGATTGACCTTAAGCTAATTAAAATTTTCTAACCTTACAAGCCTACAACAAAATTTTAACTAGTCTTTCCAAAATGAAGTAAGCGCTGACCTTAAAGCCAATATCGCCTTTGCGTGAATTTGACATGCGCGTGATTCTGTCACTCCCAATATTTCACCTATTTGAGACAAGTTCATATATTCGTAGTAGTAAAGTTTCAATACCGTCTGCTCACGTTCAGGAAGCTTTTTTATAGCTAATTCAAGCATCTCTTTTGACTCTTCAATGTCCAAACTGTTTGAAGGTGACATAAAATTTGAAGGTACTAGATCACCTATACTAACTGGATTAGACTGACCATTGTTCGACAGAATATCGTCCAGTGCTATTACCCCAGCGATTGAAATTCTCCGGTAAATTGATTGTAATTCAGCTACCGAAATTGACATCGCATTAGCCAATTCTGCATCCGTTGGAGTTCTGTTGAGATCTACTACAAGCTTGGAGTAAAACTCGTCCAAATCTTTCATCCTAGCTCTCACTGATCTAGGTACCCAATCGATCGATCTGAGCTCATCTATAATAGCGCCGCGTATGCGAGTCATTGCATAAGTTTCAAACTTTACGTTTTTTCCTAAATCAAATTTGTTAATCGCATCTAAGAGTCCGAATATCCCGTATCCGACGAGATCTGAAAGTTCGATATTTTTAGGCAAAGTTGCTGACACTCTGGAAGCGACAAATTTAACCAACGGAGAATAGTACAAGATAAGACTGTCACGATCCTGTTTGCTATTGGTTTTCTTGTAGCTTATCCAAATATCTTTAATTTTTTGTTCTGCCAGCTTTTTGCCAGTATCTGAACTCAATCTGTTACCCCCTCGGGTGAGTATTAGAATAAACAGCCGCTAGGCGTTCTTTTGAAACATGGGTATAAATTTGAGTTGTCGCAAGACTTTCGTGTCCCAAAAGCTCCTGCACAACTCTCAAATCAGCTCCGTTATCGAGCAAATGAGTTGCAAACGAATGCCGGAAAGTATGCGGGTGAGTAGGAATTAAAGAACGCTTATCTAATATTCGTCTAACATCTCTTGGGCTAATCCTTTTCCCAGCCTTATTTATAAAAAGTGCCCTTTCATTCACATCTTCAATCTTGATCTGACTTCTGTAATTCTCAATCCATTCATTTAACAATCTTTTTGTTACCGAATTAACGGGAACAGATCGCTCCTTTGATCCTTTCCCAAGCACAGTTAGGTTATCGTTTGAAAGTGAGTCCAAATTTAAACCACAAAGTTCTCCCACTCTAAGTCCGCTACCATATAAAAGTTCTAAAATTGCTCTATCCCTATACCAATAGGGAAGATTATTGTCTTCTTTGAAGTCCAAAATTGAATCAATTTCAGTCATTGTCAAAACTTGAGGCAATTTCTGTGATTTTTTTGGAGCTTTTAAATCTGCAATAGGGTTAAATTCAACTTTCCCCCTTTTTTCTAAATAATTAAAGTATCTGCGCAACAAAGATATCTTTCGGTTAATCAACGAAGTAGATTTGTCTTTAGTTTTAAGGACACTCAAGTAATTTCGAATAGTTCTATTCGTCACTTCCTCAGGCCTAGTAATACCACAGTTTTCAAGATACTTAATAAAATCTTCTAAATCTCGCCTGTAGGCAATTTGTGTAGAGTCTGAAAGTCCAACCAACGATCTCTCAAATTCAACTGTGTACCAAGTTGTTACAGCTTCTAACAAAGTAACTACTACCTTCAAATATCAAAATTAATGCGATTGAATTATTTGGTTCAATCAATTACCAGTTTACAGTTTGTTTTTTTATACCTGAAGTCAAATCAGAATATTTTATACCACTTATTAGTTTATGCAACCTAGAAGAATAAATTTCAATTCAAACACTTTTAATATCCAAAATCAAAACAATCGGTTATACCTACAGGTAACTGCCAGGTTTTATAACATGATGGAACAAACATTAAATTTGAGAAACTCTAAAAGTTCAAATTTTATAAACTAAAATTAAACTTGAAACTTTGGAACTGATTTTAAGGTATTGATACCGATACCAAAATGTTGGTGAAAGTACCGTTAAATAAAATAACTTTTTTTCAGCTTACAATACAAGGGAGTAATCAGCGTGAGATCGGTGTTCGTAATTGACGATGACGAAAGAATTAGATCTTCCTTGAAACTGTTTCTGGAAGATGATGGGTTTAACGTTAAAACATTTGAAAGCGGTGAAGAAGTAGTTGGATTTCTTGAAAAATCAGTACCTGATATTTTTATTTTAGATCTAATGCTTCCAAAAATGACTGGTTTTGAATGCGCAAAACTTATACGAAAACACAGTGACTCACCTATAATAATGGTCTCGGCAAGAAGCGATACTCATGACATAGTAGCTGGACTGGAAGCTGGAGCAGATGACTATATCACTAAACCCTTTGCTCCAAAAGAACTCTCCGCACGAATGAGAGCTCACTTAAGACGGGCAAAACCGACCAACGGCAAAAACGATGAATTGGTATTTGAAACTTTGAAAATAAAAGTCAGTGAAGGTACGGTACATCTTAATGGGGAAGAAGTATATTTAACAAAAACAGAGTTTAAAATATTAACGCTACTAGCTGAAAATAAAAATAAAATCGTGAACAGAGAAGAACTATTGGAAAAGATCTGGGGATATGATTGGTTCGGCGATGCGAGATTAGTTGACACACATATAAGGCGGCTCAGGACCAAAATCGAACAGGACACTTCCAATCCAAAATACATTCAAACCGTACGCGGTCTGGGTTACAAATTTATTGCGTGACAAGTTTGACTTATTGGCCAAAGATAACCTATTTCAGCACAAAACTGGCTATATAGCTAAAATTGAACTTGAATGAGCTGTATTGCTATTTCTAAATTCACATGACTTTAATTTCGTACATTAAGAAATTTTCTTTAAAGACAAAGTTTTCTTTAATTGTCTTGATTACTATGTTAATAGTTAGTGGACTGCTGTCAGCATTAACTTACAGTGCCACCCAAGAAATCTTAACTTCCGACGGAGAATCTTTTGCCACAAAGATGGTTCAAACCAACTCTTCTCTGTTTAATAAAGTAACCCTTTCTACTGAATCTATCAACCGACTGTTTGACTCAATCCAGCTACCTAAAAACTCGGGACTTATACTTTTCGATCAAGGTTCTTATTATCTAAAAGGCAATATACCTAATCAAGATATTGTTCAGTCGAAAAATCGATTTTCCAAAGTCGCCGAATTTAGCAACATCCTAAGCATTGACGGCAACTATTACATTGTTGCAAAAACTACTTTTGTTCTCAAACCGTTTTCATTGACCAACCCCACGTCAAACAATTCAAACTTCCGAACTGGATATATGATTGAACTTATATCTTTTAGTGCTGAGCATGAAGCATTAAAAATTTTTGTCCTACTTTTAATAGCATTTTCATTATTTTTTGCATTTCTGGGTATGCTTGTATTTCAGTTCTATTTCGGAAAGTTTCAAAAGAGGCTTAGAAAAGTTTCAGTTGCTGCTTCGAAAGTTTCTAAGGGAACGAGTTTAGCTCCAATCGAACTAGATGGATACGACGAATTAAATGAATTGAGTGACTATATCAATTCGTTTTCGTATTTACTTAAAAGCAAGTTAGACGAAGAACAGAGATTTGCCGCAGACGTTAGTCATGAACTTAGGTCACCACTACATACGTTAGCCACAACTGCGGGGATATTGACAAACCATATAGAAGAACTTAAACCTTCAGCCCGCGAGGCATTAATTTTGTTAAATGCCGAAATAGAACGATTCTCAAAATTAGTTATCGACCTTCTCGAAATTTCCAGAATAGACAGTCAGTTAAGCGATTCCGACCTAGAAACCGTTTCAATTTATAGACTAGTACAAGAAAGTCTTAAAAGTTTGGGGATTAAAGTTACCATAAGCTGTAAAGAAACAGAAAAGGATATTATGGTACAAGCTGACAAAAAACGCTTTGAAAGAGTTATAGACAACATCGCAAATAACGCAAACCGCTACGCCAACGGTATCAAAGCAATCATCATCTCGAAGTTGGTAGACACAGTTATTATCTACTTCGATGATGACGGACCGGGGATCGACCCAGAGTTAAGACAGGTAGTTTTTGAAAGATTTCATCGTGGCAACAGTTCTGGAAGCAGAGGACTTGAACAAGGAACTGGTCTCGGTTTGACCCTAGTATCAAAAATTGTGGCTAGGCACAAAGGTAAGGTGTTTATAGATTCCTCACCACAAGGAGGAGCCCGGATAGCCTTAGAGCTCCCTATAGTATTGCCATGATAAATCCCAATTTTTCCCACTTAGGCTCGGAGAACCGTTTATATTGAGGAACGGCGTAGCTACTCAACACGATATGAGCATGAAAATGTGGATCACCGGCTGCGGAAGCTCGATGGATAGTAGAAAAACCTCTCAACGTCCCCGCTTCAATGTGAGAACAAACTAGATCCCCTTCGCTTTTATCTTCCTCCTTAGTCGTGACCCGAATGACAGCCAATTCTTCAAAAGTTTTTCTATATTCCTCCGCCGCCTCATTTAATGCTGTTTCAACAATCGTCTGAACACCAACCTCCTCCGCCGCCAAAATTGAAAGTCCTTTGCCCACGGTAATAGCCGCCCCATATCCCGCAGTGTACCTTTCTCCGACCCGAACCCCCTCCGCGAGCCACTCGATTTTCTGTTTAAACATATTATTTACAGCCTCACCGGTAGTGACATTCGTAAAATTTTGTTGGTTGTCTCCGAAGTAACGAGTTCCATTTTCACGGGCTAAAATCTGGGTCATTGCATAGAGTTGAGGGGGGGTAATTCCAGTTGTTCAGCCTCAATGCCAGAGATTTCTGGGTATTGGACGTGCTCAACGATCCTCGCCGCAGCAGTCTTCCCCCCGCTAAATCTTTGAGTCGCAACCCCTCCGGAGGTCATCCCAAAAGTCTTACTCATACTATATATTATTGCACCGCAAAAAGTTTGCACTTCGTGCTTTTTTATTATGG
>JAJYVQ010000030.1 GCA_021791915.1 Actinomycetes bacterium
AATATAAACTAGATCCTCACCTATTAAAATTTCAGCAATTTAAAAGTTCTATTCCCATAGGTTTGAAATATGCCCTAGAACTAAGATAAAATTTATTGTTAATAAGAAATGTAGTGCAATACAAAAAGAAGCGATATCTTTTGTGACATGTTTACCATGTTAGACAATAAGACAGTGCTATACATAAGAATACGATGTTAGGATATAGGACCCTAGACCAGACCCTACTGTAATAGTATCGTAATAAATATAAAATTATATTAGTTAAATCATTAAAAGAAAGAATGCTATGACCCTAAATGCAACTTCAAAGACAACCGCTCCGTCGACTTCGCAGACAAATTGGAATTTTGCCGACGTTTTTGAAGCAATTGCCGAACAGATACCAGACTTACCAGCGTTGCAGCATATTGGACAATCTCGAACTTGGAAAGAATTCGATGCCAATGCGTCACGGATTGCCAACTGGTTGAGGAGTCTTGGAGTAGCAAAACAAGAAGGTTTTGCTCAATATCTATATAACTCCCCCGAATACACCGAAGCGGTTTTTGCCGGGTTTAAAGCGTCTTTGAGCCCTGTTAATACAAATTACAGATATGTTGAAGAAGAACTCATATACCTTTGGGATAATGCTGACGTTGTGGCTGTAATGTTTCACGGATGCTTCGTTAAAAAGATTGAGTCTATTAAAGATAGGTTGCCGAAGATTAAAGGCTGGCTATATGTGGATGATTCTACCGAACCTTGTCCTAGCTGGGCAATCAACTACAACGAACTTCTAAAAGATTCAAATATCGTGTTTGAACCAGATGTTAAAAGGTCTCCAGATGACCTGTACTTGCTTTATACTGGCGGTACAACGGGAATGCCAAAGGGAGTTATGTGGCGTCAAGACGATCTTTTTGCACTGCTCAACAATTCAAGTTTCATCAAGTGGCCACCTGATTCTAATGTAAGCCACGCTAAAGACGTTATAAAAGGTAAGGGTATGGTCCATCTCTCAGCTTCGCCCTTGATGCATGGGACAGGTGTATTTACTGCGTTTGCAGCACTACTTGGAGGCGGATCTGTAGTGACCCTGAATAAAAGAAGCTTTGATCCCATCGAACTTCTAGACGCCATCGATATCTTCGGTGCTCAAACGGTTGCAATCGTAGGAGATGCCTTTGCAAAACCAATATTAAAAGCGTTAGACGAAAATCCACAAAGGTGGAAATTAGATAGCCTGTTTGCGATGCTATCATCAGGGGTAATGTGGTCATCTCAAGTTAAAGAAGGACTATTGAAGCATAAATCCAATATGCTTTTAGCTGATATATTTTCATCCTCAGAAGCAATTGGCATGGGGGCAAGTGTCACCACTGCTAATTCAAAAAGCGATACGGCTAAGTTTGTTCTAGGTCCTGAAGCAAAAGTTATCGATGAAGATAACAAGGAAATTCCAAAAGGATCTGGTCAAGTCGGTAGGCTAGCTTTAAAAGGTAGAACTCCTATCGGATACTATAAAGATGAAGAAAAGACTAATAAGACATTTCCATTGATTGATGGTGTGAGATACTCGGTGCCAGGTGACTATGCTACAGTCGATGCTGACGGTACAATTCACTTACTGGGGCGTGGATCGGTATGCATTAATACGGGAGGAGAAAAAGTATTTCCAGAAGAAGTTGAAGAGGCAATAAAAGAATACCCTACCGTATTAGATGCGGTCGTTGTCGGTTTGGAAGATGAAAAATTTGGAGAAACTGTAAACGCATTGGTACAGTTACGTGACAAGGATCCCGAAGATGCCGAATCCATTAAACTGTCACTTAAAAATAAACTAGCTGCATATAAAATTCCGAAAAATATAGTGTTTGTTGAGTCTATTGGTCGAAGCCCAAGCGGTAAAGTTGACTATGCAAATTGTAAAAAAATCTTAACAAAAGCAGTTATCGGGAGCTGATCTTTTATTACTATTAATTTCTTGATTTATCAAAAACTTTGCCATCCAGACCAATTTATGGAATCTGGGGTAACTGACGAAGAACATCCGATAATATTTTGATTAACCGTAGAAAACCAAGTACCCGAGCCTGCTCCAAATACGCTACTTGGGGAATGGTTATTTAAAAAATAGACACAACCTTTGGTCGTCAAAATAGCGATCTGTATCCAATAAAAATTTTTACTTTTGTTAATATTAACTGACCATAGATTATGTGAAACAGTAGTATAATTTGTTAAATTCGACGGAGAAGTAATTCCGTACTCCTTACTAATTGAGTTTTCTAATATTTGTATCTTAAAGTTATTGATTAATTTTAAGTTAGAACTAGAATAAAGTGACTGACTGGAAAACTCATCATTTAATGACCCATATTTAATATTTGTCGATGTTGAATTACTATGAGTACCATAGATAAGCGCACTTGAAAAAACAACCACTAATAAGCAGCCTAAAATTGAAGCTAAAATTGCACTGAGTTTTACCGAAGTTGACCTTGATGGTTCCTTAACCGAGACGGTAAAAAACTCGTTGTATACAATTTGACCCGGCTTTGGAGAATCTGTTCGGTTATCCACCACCGTTTTTTCGGTGGACATATTTTGCCTAGAAGAATGGTTTAAATTAGGGTTTCTATCTGAATATAAACGCCTATTTACTGATGAACGCCCGCCAAACAACACCCTATTATTATCGGCACAGTTTCACAAAAATTAAATAAGTTTTGTACTTAACGGACCATAATCCTATATTCCCGAAAAACTTAGGCGCTAGGTTTGTTGGGCAATTCTATTTGAAGGCATTCGAGTATCAGTCTTTGATCTTTAGTTAGCTCGCCAATGATTTCATTATCGCCGTATGTCCTCACTTTTAAGTTCTTTAATAATAACATGGCTTCTTCAAATTGGTACTTGTTTTTCAATTTGTCTCGTATCTCAATGAAAATAATGAGGGATATAAAACTTATGAACAGGTACCCTTTGAGTGTACTTTCTTGATGCACCCTAAGAGGTAGTATCTCTAAGTCGTCTTTTAGGAATCCAAACAGCTGTTCTGCTTTTTGTCGTTCGTAATATAGTTTAAGTAAGTCTTTTTCTTCAATTTCACTTGAAGATATTAGAATGAATATTCCTTTTGTAATAAGATCAAAATCAGAGTTAGTATCAGCGGTTATTTCTTGATCTAGTATTTCAAGCAAGTATTTGGTTGATTTTTCTGCCTTAGTTTTGGGATCTAAGACAACGTATGCAAATAATTGATTGCCTGCAATATCGACCTGCACTTTTTTGATGTAGGTAATTCTCTTGCCATATTTATATGCGTTTTGTACCGTTTCTATGGATGGTACATATTGTTCGGTCAGATCTTTGAATATCTTGCGATTTGAAGGAAGCCTAGTTAGATATTGGATGTTTAGCTCTTTTAACAAAGTTACATTATCATTTGAGAAAAACCCTGCATCCAATATAGCCATTACATCATTAACCTGGTAGTTTTTAAGTTCTGTTATGGTATTTGAAAGTACCGATACATCTGGGATTGACCCATCAATATATCTGAAATACAAGGGCTTAGAATTTGTTTTGTCTACTACAAATAAAAATCTGATAGTTTTATCTATTCCACCTTCAGATCTCCCCCAAGATGTTAGTGGCATATGTATTTGGTTAGGCAAAGCCGTTGTATCAATGAGTAGGGTTTTTTTGTCAGGATTAGAGTTAGCAATGTAGTTTGAGAAAAACTTCCTCAGGTATTTCTCTTTGCCGATTTCTTTTAAATATTCACTTATTCTCTGAGAAGTTAGACTTGCGTTTTTTATAAGTCGATTTGAATAGCTTCCCGCATACCAGATATTAAGGTGCACCATAGCGGTCGGATTAATCAGCTTGTGCATGCATAAAAGTGATATTTCATCTACCAGATTTGGATGAGAAATTTTCAGAATAGATAAGACATCTGATCTATTTAACATTTGGTAAATGCAAAAAGCATCACCAAAATCTAGTATTAGCTCATCATCTACAGCACTTACTTTTTTTTCAAGTCTCCTGTAGTCGCCCTTTTCCTTGTCAATGACTTGGCCTAAATAAATTGTCTTTTGTCTAGAACGTTTCTTCTCCCTGTCCCAATAGGAAGTGACTTCATACGCATACTCTTTATTTCCAAAGGTTTTATATCTAATATAACTCATAGCGCCTAATACCCACTATACACCAGATCAATAAAATAGTGGTGGATATATAGAAAGAAACTAATATTCCTAGTAAATTCTAGGCAATAAGGGTATTAATTGAATTTAGTAGAAGGATTAAATATTCCTAGCGCCTAAAATCTTCGGGAATATAGGATAATTAAGAAGATACTATTGTAAAAGCATCTTAGCTATTCTTTCTTGAATGCTTATCGGCAAAAGCTCTGGAATATGTATTTGTTGTTATATCTGAAAATAATATAACAACAAATCAATATGATATAAAAGCTGTATCTTTACTTTTCTTTGTTAGCACCGTTTATTCTGACAAAGTCATTCACTTTCCAATAGGCATCAATTGACTCTCCTGCATCTCCCCAAAATCCTTCTAATATGTCGTAAGCCATCGCACTTTTTTGAATAAAATGATTATTAACATCGGTTATTTCAAGTTCTCCTCTTCCCGAGGGCTTAAGTGTTTTAATTATCTCAAATACCGAACTGTCGTACATATAGATTCCAGTTACGCAAAAACTTGAAGGCGGATTATCAGGTTTTTCGATTATATTAACTACTTTTCCATCAATTAGTTCAGGAACCCCTAGATGCTTTAAATGCTCGGGCTCATCTATTTTAGATAAAACAATTCTTGCGCCATTCGGGTTTGCATTAAAGTTATCTACTGCATGTCTAACAGAATATTCAACTATGTTATCAGCCAACATTACCAAAACTGGGTCGTTCCCTACAAACCTTTCTGCAAGACCCAAAGCCTCGGCAATACCTCCAGGTTTATCTTGGTATGCGTAAAGCAACCTTTCCAATCCGTAGTTATGCCCATTACCAAGAAGTCTCAAGAATTCGCCAGCATGGGTACCACCAGTAACTAACATAAGTTCGTCAATTCCTGCCGAAACTAATGTTCCGATTGCCCAAGATATCATAGGTTTATCATAAATTGGCAACAGGTGTTTGTTGGTTATTTCCGTTAAAGGCTTAAGCCTCGTTCCGCTTCCACCGGCTAAAACAACGCCCTTCATAACTTTCCTTTCATAATATTACATTTATAGAAACACTTAAGGATATCGCAATTAACAAATCTTTCGTTTATCTGTCTTGCCTATACGTCCAAAAATCTACGTACGGCTACGAATGACCCTATCCCACCAACAACTGCACCAGATATTATGAGAATAATTCCAATTATAATCGCTTCATGAGAAGTAGCAACAGTTGCACTCAAAAGCGACGGCTGAGCAGAAGAGCCGAGTTTTTCCGTATTTCGAACTAAATTACCCATAATATTTCTAAGCCCGAATACCAACAGGGATGCGATAACAGCTCCAATAAGACCTTCTATCATTCCCTCTAACATAAATGGCACTCTAATAAACCAGTTAGTAGCTCCAACAAGCTTCATAACTGCGACTTCTCGACGTCTAGAAAATATAGCCATTCTAATCGTGACAAATATTAACACCAAAGAAGCGATAACCATAAGCAACGCCATTCCCAACATAATAATCTGTAGAATTGAGGTAATTTTCTCCATGGTCTTAATCTCCTGACCTGGATAAACAACAGTATATACACCCGGTTGATGAGAGTATTGATTATACACTTCAATGGCATTGTTGGGATTTGAAAGTACACAGTTAAAAATTGTTGGAGTGGTGTTTATCGTAAATGCCGATACCACGACTGGTTGATTCGAATAAAGTTTTTTTAACAAATCATAAGATGCATTGTGATCTAAATAAGAGCAACTTTGAATCAACGTCGACTGTTTAAGCTGGGTGGATATACCGTTAACTTCTGAATTACTCGCATCTGCATTCATCCAAAGTGATACACCTACACCGTGCGACCATTCAACTGTTGCATTCGCAACTCCCTGTTTGACCAGTAAAGCGGCACCCACTAGTGAAAGTGAAACAATTACTGTTAGTATTGCAGCAAGTGCATACTGAATATTGCGCCATAAATTAAAAAATGTGTCTCTCAGGACTCTGTTTGCGCTAAATGACATAAATAGTAATCTATTCTGTTTCTTCTAAATCTTCGTCAAATCCAGCAATTAGACTCTTATGGGATAACTCCGCAGTCTGGCGTCTTCGTTTGCGACCTTTAAGAAGCTCATCTTCGTCAGAATTTAATGTAACAGCTTTTACTGCCCCAGTGAGCCTCTCTTCGATAGTGTCAGATTCTTCAAGCCCATATATTCCTCGTTGTTGATCTCGAACCAACGACCCCCGATCAAGTTGAATTACACGTCGCCTCATCGTGTTTACGATACCCACATCATGGGTTGCCATAATAATTGTTGTTTCGGTACGATTAATTTTATCTAATATTCTCATTATGCCCTGGGAGGTAGCTGGGTCCAAATTTCCAGTAGGCTCATCAGCTAGAAGTATCAAAGGTCGGTTAACAAACGCTCTTGCAATTGCTACCCTCTGTTGTTCGCCCCCGGAAAGTTCGTTAGGAAGTCTATTGCCCTTATTGCCAAGTCCAACTATCTCGAGAGCTTGGCTTACCTTGGTGTCGATCACGTGTCTCGAACGACCTATTACCTCGAGTGCAAAAGCAACATTCTGACGAACCGTTTTATTTGGAAGTAAGCGAAAGTCTTGAAAAACGCAGCCGATATTTCTTCTATAATAAGGAACTTTCCATGAACTCATAGCTCCAAGTTCCCGTCCACCGACCCAAATCCGACCACTATCTGTTCTTTCTTCGCGCAACATAAGCCTTAAGAAAGTAGTTTTACCAGAACCAGAAGGTCCTACTAGAAAAACGAATTCACCCTTTAATATCTCAACAGACAGATCGTTTAAGGCTTTATTTCTACTGGATTTATAGGATTTGCATACGTTTTCAAATTTAATCATTTTATATTAGATTCATCAATCTTAAGAGCTTGACAAGTTCTTGGAGTATTATACCCAAAATAACTTACTCATGAGAGGATCAAACCGACTTTTAAACAAAAAACCCTCTAATACTAGCCTAGCAAAAAAGTTGTCTTAAAAGAATGTATTTAGTTGATAAAATACCAGAAACTTAATCGCAGTTAATTTTAATGATAGCTTGATTTGACTAGATATCTAGGTCAATTTTCCTATACCGCTCAGTTTTGCAGACCTAATTTAATTATCCAAATTGTTTACTTTAACTTACCTTTCAGAAAAGATTGCTAAATTAGATTGTGATATTAAGATTTTTGTTTTTTACAACTGTGACTATTCTATAACTGTGACTATTCTATAACTGTGACTATTCTATAACTGTGACTTTTTTATAACTGTGACTTTTTTATAACTGTGACTTTTTTATAAATGACATATATTTATAACTGAAATACTAGCGCTGTTCGAAAATATAAATTAATACTTAATTACTTAATAAAATTGATTGCTCGAAAGGAGGTTACATTGACAGACTTTGACATGCTAGCAGCATTTAACAGAAAATCAAATGAGGATATGTCTTCATTTATTAACGCATTAGCGATTAAACTATCCGACGCTGTTAATGGTGTAGAAATAAAACGTGCAAAAGATTCGCTTTTTTCGAAAAATACCCATATTGAATCTATAACGATACCTTTTTCATCTTGTAAGTATATTTTAGAAATTAAAAATAAAACAGTTGTCGGCAAATGTTCGAAAGAATCAGGTGGTATAGTACTTAAAACGGATATTTTAAATTTAAACGACTGGCTGGCAAATTTAATGTCTGAATTAGAGAAAACTACTGATCAAAACATGAATGCCGCAGAGACCATACATAAGTTTTTAATGGAATAATAGGATGCTTGAGCGATTTAAAAAAGCGATAGAAGATATGGGAGATGCGGCCAAGTCTATTGGTCATGTAGTCACAAGCCAAGTAAACCCTACACCGCTTACTCAAGAAGAAATTGATCTGCAAAACGAATGGCTTGCTTCCCTACCTCAAAACCGCCTTCCCAAAGTTGTTGAAGCCCGACTTTCCCAAACAGGTCAAAGAAAACTGCCTTGGATCAGTACTCAGAACCCGATAGAACTGACCTTAGGTCAGTCTCATGGGTTGAAACCTCTCGGTATGGTTAACGGTACTTGTTGGTATCACTTCGGTTATTCGTGGGCAGAAGGTCATAAGGCTGCTTGGGAAATAGCTATTTACCGTATGATCTACGAAGCTCAGTTAATTGGTGCTCATGCGGTTGTCGACATAAAGCTAGCCAATCAAGCATTGGGGGGCACTACTTCAGAGATGGACTATATGGTAACTGGTACTGCTCTTAGCCTAGAAAAAAGTCCGAAACCTCGCATACCAGTTTTAACAACGGTAACGGCAATGGAATTTGTAAGGCTTTTGGAAGTAAATTTAGTTCCAGTAGGACTCGCTATTGGTGCATCGTATGAATTTGCGTATAACAATTTCGGTTTTAATAATACTGGTTTTGGAACAATAGGTTCTGGTTCAATTTATGGGTCCCCTGGGAACATTAATTCAGGAGGAATGTTGCGCAATGGCCTATCAGGTGGCATGTTGTCAGGAGGCATGTTGTCAGGAGGCATTGCTTCGGGCGGTATGTATGGAAGTCTTTTCAATCAGGAAGTTCCGCAGCTTTCCAACTTAGCAAACAAAGTCCGAAAAGAGTCGATTTATCAGCTAACCCAAGCAGCAGCTCAACAAAAAGCTAACTACGTTTTGGGGCACGAAGAATTTTTTCAATTAATGCCTTTTGATTCCCAAGTAGGTCAGAATGGCGTATTGGCTCGTCAGATAACAATGGGAACTGTATTAGAAGATATGAACAAACAGCATAAAGAAAAGAAAAGCTTAAACATTAAGCCGGTCTTGGATATTTCTGATAACGAAAGCCTGATAAATACCAACTTATAGTCACAGCTATTTGGACGGCTAAATCAAATCTACAATCTACTCTAAATTAAATATAAATTAACGAATTAACTAGCATAAATAAACAGAAGGAGCTATAAATGACAGATCAGTCAAGCGAAAATGCATTACCACAAGGTGCCTTAGAAAGATTGAAAGGGACTACTACTGGGGATCACAGAGGAGTATTTACTTCCGATCTAAGTGTAAACGAATTTTTATTAGTAAGAGAAGCTGGTTTTGAACCTGTAGCTTTAGTAATGGGATCTTGTATCTATCATGTGGGAATTCAATACGGGAAATGGAGCCAAAATCAGGAAATGGATGTTTTATCTCAAGCGATGTATTCTGCACGAGAAGCCGCAATGTCAAGGATGAGACAAGAAGCGGCAGACGTTTCAGCCGATGGTATAGTTGGAGTGAGATTGGAAGTTAAATTGCTTCCATGGGATAGTAATCTTTTAGAATTTTTAGCAATAGGGACAGCCATTGTACATTCAAAAGGAGCCGAAACTTTTAAAGGTCCGAACGGACTCCCCTTCACCTCCGACCTTTCGGGACAGGACTTTTGGACACTATTGCAGTCGGGTCACCGACCACTAGAAATGGTAATGGGATCGTGCGTTTATCACATCGCACATCAGGGAACTATGAGGTCTTTAGGAAATATCGGTAAAAATACGGAAATAGCGGTATTCAGCCAAGCTCTTTATTCAGCTCGAGAACTTGCTATGGAGAGGATGCAACAAGAAGCTATGGCCGTCAAAGCCGAAGGGGTTACAGGCGTAGTTGTACATGAAAAAAATTACAACTGGGACTCCCATGTTATTGAGTTTTTTGCCATCGGAACTGCGGTCGTACCGATTCACGATGAATCCATATCTCCTGAATTAGCAAAACCGCAAGTGGTACTTTCTGTAAATGGCTAATTATAATTCTTAATCTCAAACTTATACATATTTAAAAACACAATTCGATTTCTGACTCAACTTCCATCTAAGGGTTATTGAATCTTTTTAAAATCTAAATTATGAATTAGTGGAAAACATTGGTTGTCCGTTAAGGATTAAAACAGACAATCCGATTGTGATAAGTTAGTAGCCATGACTAACGAAGATACTTTTCAAGAATCAAACGTAGCGGAAACATTTATCTTTGAACTGAAGAAACTTTTACCCGAAGATCAAAGAGCCCTTTTGGAGGCTCGATTTGATCTGAGCACATTAAAGAATACGAAAGATTTTAGCGTCGGTTATATATGTGCAAAATGGGCCATAGACATGACTTCCAATTCAAAAAATTCGGAGTTTAAACACTTAACCGCAAAGATAGGAGAATTTCTCTCCGTAATTAAGGAAGTCGAATGGGAAGCTCACTTTGCAATGCTCGATAAAATGAGTCCGATAGTTGCGACTGAACTGTCTGGTGTTAACGAAGCACTAAAGGTTATTCAAGAAGTCGGAAAAGCAAAAGGTTTTGAAAACTCAAACTGGGATCAACTAGTTAATCGGATAATAAAATCGACCTAAATATGATTTGAAATGGCCTAAAGCTTGGCTTTCTAAAATATTAATAGATAATTAGTTCTGAACTTTTCGTAAACAAATTATCGTGATTTTGGAAGCTATTGTGGCAAATTATCTAGATTATTTTAGTTAAAAGATACCACTTGTTGAAATGTGGGTCTGTTCTGCCAATCAATATTAGGTTCAGATATAGCACCAATTGCCTGAAAAGAAATTTCATCCATTTGAGGGATGGTTTTGTGTGCAGCTGCAGATACCGTGTCGGATGTCCAATCTATCACATTCGTGCTTTTGTTGACCCCAATAAGATTTTGCTCCGTTACTTGAAAAGCAAGGTTCACAGCATTTTGCTAGTTTGTAGTTAATGCTACATTAACCGAGCTTAAAAAAAGCGCCTAGTATCTTAGCAAAATCACACGTATGCGAGAATCCTGTAAATCAAAACTTAATCCCGTCAAATTATAGTTTGAGTTTTCCCCTAGAGGTTCACCGAATTCGACAACTGTGAATCTATAATTTTAACCTGGGTTGCCACGTTTGAAACCAGCTGGGCCAATGGTAATATATTTAGAACACCTTGCCCACCTTTAACCAGATCCACGATATCATCATCGCGATACGCTAGTACGGCGGTATCACTGCTTACAACCACACTACATCGGGCTATTTCACCAAATGAAGCTTTTTCTAGGCACTCTAACACCCGTCGAGCGCTCTGTAGCGAAATACCCGCATCTAATATCTGCTTTATAACTTTAAGATTAATAAGATCATCAAATGAGTACAATCTTTTAGTCCCCGTTCCATTTGCATCTTCAATAGAAGGTCTAAGAAGATCGGTTCTTGCCCAATAGTCCAATTGACGATATGAAATTCCAACAATTGTACACGCTTGTTTTCCTGTATAACCGACCAATTTATTCACCTCCAAATTATTCAATTACAATTAGTTTTTAAAGCCCCTAATTACAACAGTGTAATTAACGACATCCTAGCAATAATTCTATCATGAATTGGCAATTGAGTCAACTTCAAAAACTATGAAATGCAATCTTTTGAGTCTTTATCGTGATGGATATTTAAGAACAACGCATTGATCCAGTAATTTATGAACTTAAACATTGTCAAATATTAAATTCGCCGACAAACCAAATAGCGACTACAGAAAATCATCAGGCTTAACCTGATCTAAGAAATCAGTAAAATCTTCGATAAGTTCTTCGGAATCTTTTTCATTTTCCTCTGATTCATAAAGTAGGTTTATTTCAATACCTTCGATTTCCATTAATTCATCGCTCACATAAATTGGAACACCCGCTTTTAACCCTAGAGCAATTGCATCTGAGGGTCTGGCAGAAATTTTTATTTCATCCTTTTGTGCATTTAAAATGTGAATTTCCGCAAAGTATATTTTGTCGCGTAATTCAGTAATTTCAACATAAGTTAGTGAGGAATTAAGGGATTCCAACATTATCTTAAACAAATCATGAGTAAGGGGTCTCGGAGACTCAACTTCATTAACCATCAGATTAATTGCAGAAGCTTCCATTTCTCCGATAAATATAGGTAGACTTCTATTCTTCCCTTCAACTTCCTGAAGAAGCACAACTGGAGTATTAGAGCCAATATCGATTCTAACTGCTTGAATGTTAACTTCAATCATACCTATTAATTTAGTACGATTTTTGACCAAATGCCATTTATATTGGACAAGATTTACAAAAAATTTAAAAAAATTTTATACGAAAATCTTGTCTACCAAGTAACGCTCCCTATTCGATATTCGATATTGCAGCTAAATTAAATGGACTCTCTAACGAACTAACCTTTAAGTTCTTTTCTAAGTTCCCTACGCAAGAGTTCCTGATGAAGTTTTGCTCCTGCCCTCATTAAAATCTGACCAAGTTCGCGTGCTTCATATTTAGAGTTGGGATTACGTCTTCTAAGGATCGGGCGCAATACTTGAAGATACAACCCAGATTCCCTTTCAGCGGCATTTAAAAGAATTTTAAGATGCCTGAGCTCAAAACCGTGTTTTTGATAAGTAAGAATAGTTTTTGCAATTTCGTAGCAGTCTCTGCCAAAAGTACTAACTCCAGCGATATTATCAGGTTCGATAAAGCCTAAATCTATCATTTCCTGGACCATTTCAGATTTACAATTTAAAGAAAGTGCAAATTCCTCTATTTCAGATGTTGAGGAATATGTCGAACCAGCTTCTACCTCTTCACTTAAGTAATAGTTGCTATCTGAAGAAGATTCAGATAGCGACGTAGATACATTTTTAACCGTAGAGCGATTATCGAGATTAGGATCTCCAGCAGATGAGATCCCAGCGGATGAATCACCAGTGTATACAGGGTTCGACCTATCATTTTGTAGACTATTGGTGTTATGTTGTATCTCCGGTAATGGGTTGCCTCGAATATCTGTTGAAACATTTGGTAGGACATAAGTTACGAGATTGTCGGATGACTGCTGAGCTTCAAGCAATTCTGAATCTGAAATAACATGCTCTTGACTATCGTATGTTGCGGTTGGAATTTGATCAATATGACTAGTAGCTCTATTTAAGTAGGTAAGTTGCGAAATTGTCTCTTCTGACTCATCAAATTCAACTATCTTAATATCATCATGCGTATCACCGTCGATTATCGATGCTTTATCATTATCAACTGAAGTGATGCCATTACCAGTCAGATCATTATAGATTGAACTAAGTGCTTGCTCTATTTCAGACTGTTCCAAAAAGTCAGCAGGTTTTAGCGGCAACCGTGAGGTGGCATTATTGGAAGTCTTAGATTTATGCTTTCTTGAAGTCTTCTTCAACTCAGCTATTTTTGCCAATGGCGTTGGCTCTTGAGATAACTCTATGTCCTTTAGCTTTTGTTTGATAACCTTAAGTGGCAGAAAATGATCTCGCTGTTGTTCTAAAATCCATTTAAGGCGTTCGATATCTTTTTTATAAAATTTCCTAAACCCAGAATAAGTACGTTGTGGTTCAATTAAACCTTGAGCTTCTAGAAATCTAATCTTTGAAATTGACAGATCATCAAACTCTGGCAATAAGATTTCTAACACCTCACCTATCCCGAAAAATTCATCCTCCCCTACGGAATCTTCAGTCACTACTTTGATGCCTCCAAAAAGTGTAACTTAAATTTACCGATCTGAATAATATCACTGGTTCTCAATTCAGCCTCTTCTACTCTCTCCCGATTTAAATACGTTCCATTTAGAGAACCTACATCTTTTACCCAGTAAGTATCTTCGCGTTTAGAAAACTCTGCATGTCTTCTTGATACTGTTACGTCATCTAAAAAAATATCACTTTCAGGATGACGTCCGACTTTCAATACCTTCTTATCCAATAGATATTTCTCTCCCGCATTTGGTCCCCAACCTAACACTAAGAATGCAAAATTTCTTTCGATGTTGTCCAAATTAAGATCTTCGAGATCTAAGTCATTTCCATTATTAATTACTGGAATTGAAGCCGTCTTTACTTCCATAGAATCGGCTATATAGCTACCACACGAGGAACAGTAGTTTGCCGACTTTTCATTTTTATGTCCACAGCTAGAACAGTACACCTGACAGTCCCTCCTAATATGATTCGCCGATTTATTATTCTACAATACAGTTTAACAACTAAATTCAATATTTTCTAGGGCGACTCTATCAATACGCTTATTGTTTAATATCCTGATATTCTACGACTTCAATGAGAGATATATTACTGCTTTCCAAAAAGTTGACCCGCTACCGTTAACTTTCCGTTAGATTAATGTATTCATTAGCAGACATAAGAGATTCCGCCTCTTCTAAGGCGTCAATCTCAAGTTTGCAAATCCAACCCTCTCCATAAGGATCAGTATTTATTATCTCAGGGGCATCCGATAAACCAGTATTTATTTCTACTATAGTTCCAGCCAGTGGACAATAAATATCTGATACAGACTTTGTAGATTCTATTTCTCCTAAAGTAGAATCCTTGTCATAATGACCCCCCACTGTCGGTAACTGAACATAAACTATGTCTCCAAGTGAATCTTGTGCAAAATCGGTAATACCGACCGTGACAATTTTCCCATCTTCTTTAACCCATTCATGTTCACTGGTATATTTTAAATCATCTGGTACTTGCATTTAATTAAATATAGTATAAAAAATACCCCTTAGAATTTAGAAATAAAAAATCGTATTTCGGCGTTGTATTTAGAAAGTATTTAGGCTAGAAAGATAGTTAGATTTGTGTCTATGGCTTTAGCAAAAAATAAGCTTGAAAATGATAAAAAATATGTTCTGGAATCTAATTATATATTCTTAGCGATGAAAACTACGTAAACTGACAATGAAAACTAAATAAGCTGTCGATCTGGGAAAGATCTGGGAGATATTATATTAGACATTCGGCTAGCCAAGACCGTTAAATACCAACAGATTACCATAATTAGCCTTTTAGAAAGTTAATATTTAAAATGAATCGGCATAAAATCTTTAAATAAGAACGAGTAAATAACATTTTAAAGCTACTACAACGATTTGTCATAGAAATAAATAATTACAGAAACAAATAATTACAGAAACAAATAGTCACAGAAACAAATAGTCACAGAAATAAATAGTCACAGGGAGATAATATGATCTACACAACAAAAATTAGATTACCAGAATCGATAGAGTTTTATGGTGACCCTCTGTGCCCATGGACCTACAAGAGTTATAAATTTATTAAATTAGGTTGCAACGATTTGAAGATTCGTTTTAAATACGTTCCATTGAGTCTTAAAATAATTAATTCAAACAGGTCAATTGACAAAAAGATTCAAGAAAAATTAGAGTCTAGCTTTCATATCCTAGAAACCTTGGCTCACTTAAATCTAAACGGCTACGAAGAACTTTCCAAATTAGTTTATGAATCTATCTGCGTGTTAATTCACGATGAGAATAGAGAGATTACGCCAGATCTTTTGAAAGATATTCTTTCAAGCCTGAATTATTCTTCAGTGGATGAAGTAGCCAAGGCTATAAATGATAATAAATCTCAAATTTATAACTACTTAGTAGATACTTATGATTCCATTAAAGTAACAGTTGGCGAAGACTCGGGGTCTCCAGTTGTTTTACTCCAACCAGAAAATATAGGATTTTTCGGACCGATAATAACGGATAACACATTTAACAGCAACAATTTAGACGATATTCAAACCAACGAAACCGCAATGGCTGACATTAAAAGTAATGATAGCGACATTAAACATAGTGATAAACAAAGTGATTCTGCTTTAATTAATAAAGGTGCTAAATATAATACCAGTAGCGCTTTGACCCCCAAAGAGTTTTTAATTCATTTTATTAATATAGCAAGAACACCTTATTTATCAGAAATTAAACGTAAAAGATAATATATATACTGGCTTCGTTCGGAATTATTCAGTTACAATCACAACAAAAAGTAAAGCTTCCAATAGAAACTAGACTAGTAAGAAGAACTATTTATCCTTCCACATTATGGCAATATTAAACTTATAAATGTCTCCTATTATCTTTCTTCTCGTTGTATTTGCTGGGTCGCTTCTTGCTGGCCTTTTAGGTTCAATTCTAGGAATCGGAGGCGGAGCTATAATCGTTCCCCTACTGACAATTTTCTTTCACGTACCTATCCGTATAGCAATTGCTGCATCTATTGTATCTGTAATTGCCACATCATCTGGTGGCGCGATAGCTTATCTTCGAGACGGATTGACGAATATAAGAGTTGCAATGTTTTTGGAATTAGCAACAACAACTGGAGCTATATTCGGTGCTCTGATCACAAATTCAGTTCCAGATCGAATTTTATTTATCTTGTTCGCAGTAGTTTTGATGTGGTCTGCTATCGCAATGGTTAGAAAACCTAAAGAAGTCCCAACTCTTATCGAATCTAATGACAAGATAGCCAATAAGCTCAAACTTGGAGCTACCATTACAACAGAACGAGAAGGCAAAATCACTTACACCTTAATCAAAACTAAAATTGGACTGTTCATGATGTTTTTGGCCGGCATGGTGTCATCGTTGCTGGGGATCGGATCGGGGGTTCTTAAAGTTCCCGCCATGGATCTCGTGATGAGAATGCCATTAAAGGCATCAACCGCTACTTCTAACTTTATGATTGGGGTTACTGCTGCTGGGTCCGCATTTATATACTTAGCTAAAGGAGAAGTCGATCCTATTTTGACTGCTCCCGTTGCGGTCGGAGTAGTAATCGGAGCTACCATAGGTTCTCGAAAGTTAAAAACAGTTGATCTGAGTTATCTCCGATACTTATTCGTAATTGTTTTATTTGTTGTATCTATTGAAATGATCTACAAAGGTTATATTCTAAAATGACAGACTTCAACGATATGCCTAAGGGAACTGATGATACAGAAGAAAACTCTTCTATTAAAAAAAGCTCCTCTAAAAACATTAAATCAACCAGTACTCATATAAATAGTGTTGTAACCACAGCCAGTTCTCATGGACATCATCATTTGCACACCAAAGACGAAATTCCTTTATCTTTGGCAAAGGCTCTAGCTACAGGCATAATAGCTTCGGTGATATTTACTGCTATTGGGATGATAACTTATTTAGTAGTAAACTATAAATCTCTTTCGAAAGGGTCTTATCACAAACTTGACAGACAGCTCTTAGTAAAAAGCATAGATCCGCATCTTTTTATCCATAATCTGTTTAATCTTAACGCACTTGGAATATTAGGACTAGGTTTATATTTTTTAATCCTGACTCCGTTTTTGAGGGTGGTTGCAAGTGTATATCAGTTCGCACGGGTTAAGGATCACGCATTTACAATAATTACAGCTACAGTAGCTCTACTTTTAATCTTTGGATTTATATTAGGCATGCTTAATGCATCAATTAAATTTTGAACCTCTCTTAGATGCTGAGGTGTTAATTGATAATCGGTTCACTATCGCCTGCAATTTACTAGAATTCTACCAGAAACCGTATTATCAATTAATAATTTCGCAGTTTCTATTGTCTGGGACAACTGAATTTCAGTTATTTGAGAAGAAATCAACTTAAAATCTACTAGATCAAATAGGCTTTTCCATGCCTTAACTCTTAATTGCATAGGTGTCATGATAGATTCGATCCCAACTATTCTAATGCCCCGTATAATCAATGGGTAAACTGAACTGGTGAACATGTCGCCTAGAACCATACCGGTGGATACAATACAACCGTAATAAACAGTATCTTTCATAAGTTCTGAAAGCACTTCTCCACCAAGAGTATCGATAGCACCTAAAAACCGTTGTGATTTCAAGTACTTTTTGTCGGTAATATAAGATTTTGAATCTATAAAATCATCTACTCCGTATTTATAAAGCAACTGTTTTTTATCTTCTGTAAGCGTCGAAACTGCGACTACCTTATAACCTAAGCTTTTGAGCAAGTGAACTGCAGTAAGTCCAACACCACCAGAGGCTCCAGTAACTGCTACTGGATATTTGCTCTTCTGCAATTTCGTAAATCTACATCCTAAAATTGTTTGAACACAAAGCATAGCAGTCAGCCCTGCTGTGCCCAGCATCATCGATTTTTTTTCAGCATCTTTGTGTTTAAACTGATCCAGACGAATAACTGAACTAGTATCAACTAATTGATATTGACTAAGACCCCCATTAAAATCTTCCCCTAATCTATAACCTGTTGCAAGAACCTTATTCCCCACTTCAAACCTACTTTTGTAGGCAACTTTAGTGTTCATTTTACTTTGGACCTTAACGATTTCACCTGCCAAATCTACACCTAAAATAATAGGTAATCTGTTAACAACTTTCTTCTTTGATGTGATTGCAAGAGCATCTTTGTAGTTTAAAGTACTGTAGCTAATCTTAATAAGAAGGTCTTTGCCGATAAAATGATTCATAATACTCGGACCTTCTGCAACAATACCGTTTTGGAAGTTGCTTAAATCTAATTTAACTAGTCTGCCTTGATTGAGATCGCCATCTTTTAGAACGGCATAAAAACTATTTGACACTGAACCTTATATAACCTGAACTTAATTTAACAACGTTAACTAATTACATAAATAATTGTATCCTACGGGCCCAAAATCAAATTCCAAAATAGAATCACATAGATATTTACAAATCATCATATTTAAGTAGATAAAAAAAGCAAATGTTAAAGAATTAAAATCCTTTTTTACAATAATGAAATTAAAACTACCGTGAAACTTTAATTTGGCAATTAATCTAGGCGCCTACGTACCTAGGTAGATAGTTATGTAAGTTAATTCATTAGCTTTTCGATTATAAATCAGCATTTAGAAACTATAAAAACAATTGTGGCGTCGAAAACATATCACCTTATTTGTAGGAAACAAAATATTCCTAAAGTTTCTCTTGTTGATATGATGTTGATCTAATTAAATACTAAGGTAGATGCTCTATTAATCTAGACTGGTTATATAATGCTTTAACTACAAAAGTGTTTTTAATTCACAAATATTTTATATTAGTATCTAATTTAAAGGTGTAAGTTAGCTAGTCATTTCGACAATCTTAAGTTAACCCCGCTTAAGTTCCTTAAACGCTTTTAACTCCCAATTAGCTATACTTAATTAAAATCGATTAGACGAACATATGAATATTGACTCCTTTAGAACCGAAAGTGATCTTACATACAGCTTTTATCCTGGAGAAGAACCTATATTGGTATTTATTCATGGTGTCATGGATAGGGGAAGAAGCTTTCTTAGAGTCAAAAGTCGCCTTAAAAGTAGAGCAATTTTAATCTACGATCGGCGTGGGTACGGGAGCTCAAGAAATTTAAATCAACCATTTAATAGTACGGTAGAAGACAGTATTTTCGATTTAAGTCAGTTAATTTCTAACTATAAAGTAATCCTAATAGGGCACTCATACGGAGCCGTAATAAGCTTGGGAGCTTGTCTTAAGCTCGACAATATCATTGGTGCAGTAATTTATGAAGCTCCGTTGTCATGGCTACCTTGGTGGGCAACGATGAATTCTCCGTCTTCTAAAATATTTACTGACCAGTCTCCCAAAGAGGCAGTGGATAATTTTATGAATAACGTTTTGGGTCCTGATCGTTGGAAGAGGGTAAAGCCTACGTTAAAAGAAGATCTGTATCAACAAGGAGACGTTCTTATCGCCGAATTGGCTAACTTGAGAACATCGCAACCTTTTAACATCAACGAAATAACACAGCCAATAATTCTTTCATTTGGATCCGAAAGTACCGACCGACAAAAAAAGGGAATGAGATACCTGTCGGAAAATATTCTTAACTCTCAAGTAGTTGAGATACTAGGAGCTAAACACAATGCTCATATGACTCACTACAAAGATTTCGCAAATATGATTGAATCTGCAATTAGCTTTATATTAACTAACCAACCCGATAACACCTTATCGTAAATGTGAACCTCCCCGCCCTTACGGACGGGGCTTCTGTGCCCATCCGCTCGGTTGGAATTACATAACATCGCCGTTCTCATGCCACCGCGACCAACGAGTCTGGTCCTAAGGGACTGGTTAATGATTGGG